>CAYYDL010000745.1:0-17645 GCA_964470545.1 uncultured Hyphomicrobium sp.
GGCGGTATCCTTGCGCTAACTCGTTCGACATGGGCTATGCGGTACGAAACATGCTGCGACCTCGGCGTCGGGCGGCCTAGAGTCCGTAAAATTCATCGACCGCCTCCCTCTGCTGATCGAATTCGTCGTCGACGCGAAGGATCAACGCGTTGTCGCGCTTCCCGAGTTCGCACCAGAAGAGCGGATTGGCGTCGGCATCCAGCCGGACGCGCGACATCGACGTCATTTGCAGCTCGATCACCGAGCCGACGGAGAACCTTTGCACCTCTCCCAGAGCGATGGGCCGCTCTTCGAGAACGCCGTTGAGGTCGATAAAAGCGCGCGCGATTTCCTCGGCGAGCTGCTTCGCCCAGACCGGATCATCATCCGCCTCGGACCCCGCCGCCGAAGCCATGGCCTCATTCGGGGAGGCGCTCGCGAGCAGATGACGTATGGGCTCGAGTGCAGACTGCGGAATGACGATCGTTACGGTTCCGGTGTGACCGTCGTAGTCCAGTGACAGACGGGCAGCGATGACCGGAGAGGATGGGCTGAGCTGCGGCTCAAGTTCAATTTTTTCGACGACGGCTCCGACGTCAAGCTCGACATCCGCCAGAATCGAGAAAGCCGACATCAGCGAACGAGCCATCCGCCGAAAGAGAACGCGGAGGACATTAGCGTCCGTGCGTGTGGGCTTCCGAGGTGGAATGCCACCTGAAGGAATGCTTTCACACCCCGTTGCCGCTTCGACGAAAAGCAGGCTCGCGTCTGCATCGGCAATGAAGTAGAGCCAGCTTCGCCAGCGTTCCGCCCGCACGACGCCCGCGAATGCGCCTTCGCGCAAAGTGCACGTGTCGGCAATCGTCGACGCAGAGAGTTCGATGAGCTGCGCCTTGACGGACAGAAGCGACAGACTGCCGACTTCCTCAGTCAGGATGCGCGGCAATTGTCCGAAAATCATCTGCAGGCCGGGGAGCCGCTCGGGGCGATTCTGACCAGAAGCCAGCGCCCTTTCCAACGACCTTTCGGCGCCGCGCAAAGATTCGGTCGCTTCCATCAGGGCGTCATCCGAAACCATGACAGCCCCGCGCTCGTGCTTCGACGCGGACCGGCGACGGGCGACTGCGAGCGCAAGGCGGTTGCCAGGTCATCAAGCCGCCTTTCTTTCCTGGCGGGCTGCGCCGCCGCCCATCGTCGCCGCTTCCACCTCGTTGATCGTCGGGCGCTCATATGCCGAAATGGCTTTGCGGCCGTGCTCGATCGCCACCTGAGGCATCGCGCCATTCATGAATGCGAGCAGCGACTGCTTTACGATGACGTACGAGCGGAGCTTCTTGTCGCGAATGATCTTCACCTTCGTCGCCAAAGGGCCGACGACTGCGTAGGAGAAGAAGATGCCTGCAAATGTGCCGACGAGCGCCGATGCAATGAGATGGCCCAGAATTTCCGGCGATTGGTCGATGGCGCCCATCGCTTTCACGACACCGAGAACAGCCGCGACGATGCCGAGCGCCGGCAGCCCGTCGCCGACGGCGACGAGGGCGTGGTAGGCCTTGAGCTTGTCGTGCCGGACCGTCTCTATTTCCTCGTCCATCAGGGCTTCGATTTCATGCGTCCTCGCATTGCCCATGATGATGAGACGGAAATAATCGCAAATGAAAGTCGTCAACTCTTCGTTCGCGAGGACGGTCGGTGAGCGCTTGAAGACTTCCGCCTCCTGCGGCGTGTCGATGATCATTTCCATTTCGGCGCGCGATTTATCACGCAGCTCGCGCATCATGAAAAACAGGAGGGCAAGAACCTCGATGTTTTCGTCCTTGGTCGGCGTGCCGTTCTTGAAGGCTTCTATGGTTGCTTTGCCCGCGTCCTTTATCGTCTTCATCGGGTTCGCGACGACGAAGGTGCCGAGCGCCGCTCCACAAATGATGACGTATTCCCAGGGCTGCCAGATGACGAAGACATGGCCACCCATCGCGGCGAAACCGCCGAGCATGCAGGCGAGGGTGATGATCAGGCCGACGAGAATGGTCACGGGCACATCCCAATACGGATTTTATTAATTCGCATTAAGGGACCCCTGGCTTGCGCGGGACTTGCCCGTTGCTTTGAAGACAGATGACCTGCTCGAATGCACCGCCGAGTCAGCCAGCCACAAGTTCACCCCCCTAAGATGGCACCCAGCCCGATCCACGGAGGCGGATTTTTAAGGCATGCAATCGAATATTTACGTCGCACTTTCTGCGCAGATGGCCTTACAACGCCGACTCGATACGCTTGCCAATAACGTTGCAAATACCAACACCGTCGGTTTCCGCGGTGACGAGATGTCGTTCGAGGAGCTCGTCTCTCCAGCGGGCACCGACCCGGTGAGCTTCGTATCGAAAGGCGAAACGCACATCTCCACAAAGACTGGTGAGATCACGCAGACGGGCAATGCGCTGGACGTCGCGGTGCGCGGCGATGCCTGGCTCGCGATTCAGACGCCCACCGGAGTTGCCTATACGCGCGATGGCCGCATGCAGATGACGAAGGACGGCGTGCTGACGACGCTCGACGGTTATCCGTTTCTCGATGCCGGCGGAACTCCGGTGCAGCTCAATCCCGACGATCCTCCTCCAACGATCAACAAAGCCGGTACGATCGAGCAGGCGGGCAACAATCTTGGTGCGCTCGGCCTTTATCGGATGCCCCAAGGCGCGAAGCTCACACGCGCACAAGGCGTGGCGGTGGTATCGGATAGTCCACCCACTCCGGAACTCGATTTTCTCAACAACGGCGTGGTGCAGGGATACGTCGAGAAATCCAACGTCAATCCGATCCTGGAGATGACGCACCTCATCACCATTCAACGGAACTTCGAAGCCGTCAGCACCATGCTGAGCAATACCGAAAGCTCGCTGACAGATTCGCTGAAGACGCTGGCGGGCTCGTGATGTCTCCTCATAGCTTTTCCACGATGACTTGCCGCTATGTGTGCCTGAAGGACTGTCCGTGACTGGTGCAATTCCTGCGACACCGTTCAATCGGCTCGACTTTTTGATGGCGACGGCGGCGGCCCGTTCGCCGGCACATCGGGTATCCGGACGGGTCGTACGAATCAGCACGACGTATCTCGTCGTCTCAGGCCTCTCGAAGTTTGTCTCGATCGGCGACGCCGTTTCGATTGCGGGACTTGGCGGCGACGTGCTCGCCGAGGTCGCGACGATCGAAGCGCAGACAATCAACATCACGCCCTTCATTGCCGACCACAAGATC
The DNA here is from genome assembly GCA_964470545.1 of uncultured Hyphomicrobium sp. Classification (GTDB taxonomy): domain Bacteria; phylum Pseudomonadota; class Alphaproteobacteria; order Rhizobiales; family Hyphomicrobiaceae; genus Hyphomicrobium_B. The sequence goes on from CAYYDL010000745.1 coordinate 3,235, forward strand.
GAACTCGGCGCGCGCGTCACTACGATGTCCGGCGAGCTGACGCTTTCTCCGCATGAATCCTGGCTCGGGCGAACGGTCAATGCGCTTGGAGCACCCATCGACGACGGCAAGCCTCTCATTCAGGGCGAGCAGGCATTTCCAATCCACGGTTCACCGCCGTCGCCCCTCAGGCGCAACAGGCTCGGCGTGCCATTGACGACAGGCGTGAAGCCGATCGATCTGTTCACGCCGATCTGTGCGGGCCAGCGGCTCGGGATCTTTGCCGGGTCAGGGGTCGGGAAGTCGACGCTGCTCGCTATGCTCAGCCGCGCCCCCGCAAGCGACGTCACCGTGCTCGCTCTCGTCGGCGAACGGAGCCGAGAAGTCAGGGATTTTCTCGATGACACGCTCGGCGCGACACGATCGAGGGCCGTTTCCGTCGTCGCAACATCAGACGAGAGCCCGATGATGCGAAGGCTGGCGCCGAGTACTGCAATGTGCATCGCGGAGTACTATCGCGATTGCGGAAAAAATGTCCTCCTCATTATCGATTCTCTCACGCGCTATGCCCACGCGATGCGCGAGCTTGCCCTCGCAGCCGACGAGCCGCCCGTGGCGCGCGGCTACCCTCCGAGCGTTTTCAGCAACCTTCCCCGCCTTCTGGAGCGTGCAGGGCCGGGCGAAGAGGGCGCCGGGACAATCACCGCCATTCTTTCGGTGCTCGTCGACGGCGACGACCACAACGATCCGATTGCAGACGCAGCGCGCGGCATACTCGATGGCCACATCGTTCTCGATCGCGGCATCGCCAGCCAAGGACGCCTCCCGGCCGTCGATCCGTTAGCGTCACTTTCGCGATTGGCACCCAAAATCCGAACGAAAAACCAAGCGGCGTTCGTGACGCAGCTGATCGAGGTGATCTCGCGTTTCGAGGATACACGAGATCTTCGTGCGATCGGCGGCTACAAGCCGGGCAGCGATACAACGCTGGACCGGGCCATGGAGATCGTTCCGCGTGTTTATGAGCTGATGAAACAGAACCTGGACGACCCGCCCGTTGAGGATGTCTTCGCCTATCTGTCGCAAGCGCTCCCGGGCGGGCAACGGCCAAATTCGGCGGCGCGCTAGACAGATCGCGTTCTGACATTGGAGTGTCATGAACATGGTAAGCTCGACGGAATCCATCGGTCGTCTGATCGCCGACGAAGTGTTTCTGTTGAGCGACAGACAGCTTCTTCAAAAGCGCGAGCAATCCGCGCAACAGCCGGACGATCAACCGCCGCAGGTTCCGTCCGCCCCCATTTCGCACAACGACAAGACGATGGCGGCGGTGCTGATGACATTGATCGACGAGCAAATCGATGCATCCGCTGTCGGTCTGGCCGGTACCGCAGGCGATCCGGCAGCGGCTCAATCGCGCGGCGGCGTTGGTGGCGTCACTCCAAACAGAATTGCCGCGCAATATGCCGAGGACGCTGCCGTCTACCGGTCGGATTCGCCGCCTCAGCCAATTACCCCAAATCCTCTTGGGCGCGCCGACCCGCAGCTGCTCCTTGCAGCGTCGTCTCCCGAGCTTCGCTTGGCGATGCAGGCGGCTCTGATGTCCGCGGCCACGCGTGTGCAGGCGGTGGAACTGGAGACGATCAGGAAAGACGCGCGGAGACATAAAATCAGCGGTGAAACTGATTCGTCGTCCATGGTTCGGATCGGAGCCGGCATCCTCGTCGCGATCATCGCGGCAATCGTCCTCGCAGCTCACTTTGCGGGCTAGATGCGAGCAGCTGCACGTCGATCAACCGGACCGGATACGCACATCCGGGTCGACGCGGCTGCCATCGGAGTTTCGGTCCGCCTTCCTGTCGTTGTCGCGATTGTTGACGGTCGCGGAATTCGACATGTGCGCAAGTAGCGACAGCAGCACCTGATCGTTTCCGAAACCCGAGAAGGATGGCGCTGGATCGTCAGTGCGGCCAGACTCCATCACAGTTCTGACTTGCCCGGCCGCAGTAGGCAGTTCGGCAGGATCGGAGGAAGGAGCCGTCGCCGAGATCGCCGATGCGCTTGCGGCGGATGCCATTTCCGCGAAGCTCGCCTCGGCCGCTTGCACCGCGGGATTGCCCTGGCCGAACCAGGCAACCTCCTGCAGGCGGCGCTGCACGAGGCCGTCGACGACGGATCCACCAGCCTTGTTGTATTGCAGGAAAAGAGAACGCGCCTTATCGAGATCGCCACTCGCAACGGCTTGTCCTAATCCGCTTTGCGCCCAAGCCGTCCCTGCGTTGTACGTCAATGACGTCAAAGCGGCTTTGCTGCCATCGTCGAGATTGGGTGCGAATTTGTCGACGAAATTCGCAGCCTTCGAGACCGCATCTGAGAAGCGCTTGTCGGCTTCAGCCTTATCGATGACCTCGCCCGCATAGCGGGCGCGCGTGCCGTAGCCATTCGAATTCTGGGCATAATCCCACCGCGCCTCTGCGGTGTAGCCCTCGAACTGCTTTATGGCATCAAGATAGCTTGGATCGACCATACGGGATGCTTGCCACGGCGAGCTTGCGGCAAGCTGGTGTTGCCGCCAACAATCAGGCTTGGTTTCTAGCGGCGCGAACGCGCGACGTCCCGCAGGACACTCGCCTCGAGTTGTACTTCATCCAGACGATGCTTCAGCACGTCGCCGATACTGATCAGGCCAACCACCTTGCCATCGACGACGACGGGCAAGTGCCGGATACGCCGCTGCGTCATGACATTCGCGACGGCCGCGACGCGATCGTCCGGAGCGCACGTCACCACAGAGCGTGTCATCAGATTCGCAACGCGCATCTGCGGCAGATCCATGCCGAACTCGTCGATTCCCCGCGCGAGATCCCGCTCGGAGATGATCCCTTGCAGCCCGCCCCTTTCATCCAGGACCAGCATCGCGCCGACCTGCTCTTTTCGGAAACTATGGGCCAGGGCTCGCATCGTGGCGTTCGCCTCGATCGTCTTAATCGCAGAGCCCTTGGTCTTCAGAATGTCTGAGACCTTCATCTCGTCGCTCCAATCCAATCCGGTCAACCCGCAGCAATTGCTCGCATGCAAACGATACATTGCCGCCAACAAATCTGCGCGATCCTCTGCGGTCAGCGGATCGTAAGGGGTGCGATCGCGCGCAGTCAGAAGACTCGTCAGATCGTCAACGAAGACGGCGTCTTCGCTAAACGCCGGACTTTCTCTGCAGAAGACGCTACGCGTCGTGATGACCGGAAAGCCCGACGCGCTCGCGGCGAGATAGCCGCGGCGTCCGCATTCGATTACCAGACTGTGCTTGGGGTCAAAGCCGAGGGCCTCGCGCGCTTCAGCATATAGCGGTTCGCACTCGCCCTTACCGCTCTTGTCTCCGGATATGATGCTATCGAACAGAGTACGACCGCGATCGCCGAAAAGGGTGGTCAGGAGGCGTTCGGTATCCCGAGGCTCCAGAAGCGAAACAAGAATGAGGCGGAGGCCGTCGCCACGGGCGGCGATGATGAGATCTCGGACGCCGGGGCGGGGCTCGATCGCTGTTGATGCGAGCATTTCGCCGAAGATCTTCGACGCCCGGCGATGCATCGCCTGAATGAGGAATGAAAAGTCCTCCGTTTCCGGCTTGCCGCGGAGAATGGACCGGACGTAGTGCGCCATTCGCGCTTCGCCGCTGCCGAGTTTCGTCGTGAGCGCAAAGCCCTCCCGGTCGCACGACCAGTCGAATCCGGCTTCGGAAAATACCTGGGCAAAGGCGCGCCGACGTACGTCTTCCGTTTCTGCGAGAGCACCGTCTGCTCGAATGATGAGCGCCTGCAGCGTCATCGGCCAGCTATGTTCCAATCTCTATTCAAGTATGCATTTCTACGTAGCCTCAATCCCTGCGACCGCCAACGCGACGTAAGGTCTGACGGGCCGTGTCACGCGGGCGGCGCAAAGTGCGGTGCGTCAGGAATTCTTTCGATACTTTGCGCCGCAACAAAGGCGGAAGGTGTTCTGTCACGTTCGAAGTTGATTGCCCAGCCAGGGCATCGAAACGCGCAATGCGGACAGAGTGGACGCTTCGAGTGACGATTTGCAGGCCTTCGTCAGATCGCGCGGCAAGCTGCCGAGTTCGAAGCGCCGACTGACGAGCGTTAATGTTCTCTTGAGTTGCGGTCCGGGCAATGGCGCGGTGCGAACGTCGCGACTTTCGAGCGCCGCTTCGGCGATGCAGATGGGTGTCGAAATCGCAAAGCCTTTACCTCGTGCAACCATATCGCTGACGCCAAAAGGCGTGTCGAATTCCAGTCCCTGTGGAAAGTCAATGTTGAGGCGGCGGAGATAGCGCTCGATCTCGATTCCGGTCTTTGAACGGGCGCTATAACGAATGAATGGAAGCTTACCCGCGTAGGCCGCAAGGTCGGCGACGGTGTGCGGAATCCTATGGCGCGCCGGCAGGGCGAGGATATAGGGCTCGGTCACGAGTTCGTGCCGATCGAAGCCTTCGATGTCGCTCATGTCATCGACACCGATGAAAAGGTCGAGATTCCGCGTCAGCAGTGCGCCCCCGTGGGTTGCAGTGAGCCCCGATTGCACGGATACCTGATCAGCGTGATTGATAAGGAAAGAAGCGATCGGTCCGGTCAAAGCGCGCGACAAGCTATCGACGAGGCCTGCACGAATGAGGGCGAGGCGTCCCCGCGCAGTGTGGCGAATCGTGGTCGCGAGCTGGCGAGCCTCGGACACGAGTGCAGATGCTCGCTGGCGCATGATCTCCCCCGCAGGGGTGAGCGCCAGGGGGCGGACGCTGCGGTCGAACAGTTTAACCCCGATCCGCGATTCCAAGTCAGCGACGGCCTGAGAGATGGCGGGTTGGGTCAGCGAGAGCTTCTTCGCGGCGAGGGCCATCGATCGCGCGTCACAGACGCCAAGGAACGCCTCGAGGGCGTGAAGGTCAAAGGGGAGCCGGTTCGAGCGCGTCGCCATGCGGCCGGAGAATAAGATTCTCTTATATTAACGTCAATCGGGCGGTGATCTATAAGAAAACCGTTGCTTCAGTCCGTATCCGGATCTCCGGATCGCCCAGGACAATTCCATGTTCCGCACAGACCACTATTCGATTTTTTCTGTCCTGGCAGAGGCGCTACGGGGCCAGACCGGCTGGAAGCCGGCGTGGCGTCAGGCGGCTCCCAAACCCACCTACGATATCGTCATCATCGGTGGTGGCGGACATGGGCTCGCGACCGCTTACTATCTTGCGAAGAGATATGGCAACGCCAACGTTGCCGTCGTCGAGAAGGGCTGGATCGGATCGGGCAACGTCGGTCGCAATACGACGATCGTTCGCTCGAATTATCTGCTGCCAGGCAATATCCCCTTCTATGAGACGAGCATGAAGCTCTGGGAAGGGCTGGAGCAGGACCTCAATTACAACGCGATGGTTTCCCAGCGCGGCGTCCTCAATCTTTATCATTCCGATGCGCAGCGCGACGCCTATGCCCGGCGTGGCAATGCCATGCGGCTTCATGGAGTCGATGCCGAACTCCTCGACCTCAACGCCGTGCGCGCGATGTATCCCTGGCTCAACTATGACAACGCACGCTTCCCGATCAAAGGCGGCCTGATCCAGCGCCGCGGCGGAACGGTGCGTCACGATGCGGTGGCCTGGGGTTATGCCCGTGGGGCGGACCGGCTCGGCGTCGACATCATCGAGAATGCAGAAGTCACGGGATTTCGGATCGAGAACGGCAGAATAGCCGGCGTCGAGACGACGCGCGGCTTTATCGGCGCGAACAAGGTCGGACTGTCAGTCGCCGGCAGTTCGTCGCGCGTCGCGGCAATGGCTGGCATGACGCTCCCGATCGAAAGCCACGTCCTGCAAGCCTTCGTATCGGAAGGCATCAAACCATTCATCGACGGCGTCGTGACGTTCGGCGCCGGCCATTTCTACATCAGCCAGTCGGATAAGGGCGGCTTGGTCTTTGGTGGCGATATCGACGGTTATAATTCTTATGCGCAGCGGGGTAACCTTCCCGTCATCGAGGATGTGCTCGAAGGTGGGATGGCGCTGATGCCGCGAATCGGGCGCGTGCGATTGCTGCGCTCGTGGGGTGGCATCATGGATATGAGCATGGACGGTTCGCCGATCATCGATCGGACACCGATCGACGGCCTCTATTTCAACGGCGGCTGGTGTTATGGCGGCTTCAAGGCGACGCCAGCGGCGGGGCTGTGCTTCGCGCATCTCCTGGCGCGCGGCGAGCCGCACGAAGTCGCCAAGGCTTATCGCCTCGACCGCTTTCGCACCGGCCACATGATCGACGAGAAGGGCATGGGCAATCAGCCCAACCTGCACTGAAGGCAAGCCACCATGCGCATCAATTGTCCTTTCTGCGGCGAACGCGGCAACGACGAATTTTCTTATCTCGGGGATGCGAGTGTCGCGCGTCCCGATCCGGCGTCGCCCACTGCGGCCGATGAATTCTATGCCTTTGCCTATGAACGGCGCAACGTCGCCGGGCCGATGCAAGAACTCTGGTATCACGCAGCCGGATGCCACGCATGGCTCGTCGTGACGCGCGATACGCGCACGCATGAAATCTTCGAAGTCAAAGCCGCACAGGACGTTGCTCTCGGGCGGCAAAAAACGGCGGGCACTGCTCCATGACTCAAACCTCTCGTGTCACCGGACTTGGCCTCGTCGATCGCTCAAAGCCGCTCGACTTCACGTTCGATGGCGTACCCTATACCGGCTATGCTGGCGACACACTCGCATCGGCGCTGCTTGCGAACGGCGTGCGCCTCGTCGGCCGGTCGTTCAAATATCATCGCCCGCGCGGCATTCTGACGGCAGGCTCGGAAGAGCCGAATGCACTCGTCGAGCTTCGTACGGGGGCGCGACGCGAACCGAATACGCGCGCAACGGTCGCAGAACTCTATGCGGGCCTTGAAGCAAAAAGCCAGAACCGGTTTCCGTCGCTGTCGCTCGATCTCCTTTCGATCAACGGCTTGTTGTCTCCAGTGTTCTCTGCCGGCTTCTACTACAAGACATTCATGTGGCCAGCGTCGTTCTGGGAAAAAGTCTACGAGCCGATGATCCGGCGGGCCGCAGGGCTTGGGCGTGCCGCGAACGAGGCCGATCCAGATATTTATGATAAGGCCAACGCATTCTGCGACGTGCTCGTCATCGGATCCGGCCCTGCGGGATTGATGGCGGCGCGTTCCGCGGCGCGAACAGGCGCGCGGGTGATCCTCACTGATGAAAGTTTCGCATTCGGCGGACGTCTGCTCAGCGATGTGACAACGATCGACGGCATGAGCGGTGTCGAGTGGGTTAAATCGACGGTTGCCGAACTTTCATCCTTGCCGAACGTTCGTCTGCTGCCGCGCACGACGATCTTCGGCGCTTACGATTCCCGAACCTTTGGCGCCGTCGAACGGGTGGCCGATCATGTTGCAGTTCCTTCGGCCGGCGTGCCGCGGCAACGGCTCTGGCAGATCGTTGCGAAGCAAGCCGTTGTTGCCCAGGGCTCGACGGAGCGGCCAATAATCTTTGGCAACAACGATCGTCCCGGCGTGATGCTGGCCAGCGCCGTTCGAAGCTATATCAACCGCTTCGGCGTCGCCCCAGGCCAGACAGCGGTCGTCTTCTCGAACAACGATGATGCGGCCAGTACGATCGACGATCTCGTTCGGGCCGGCGTGACAGTCGCTGCGCTCGTCGACACGCGCGCGTCGGTACCGGAGGCCATCAAATTACGAGCGCGCAAGCAGGGCATCCGAGTCTTCGAGGGCGCTGCGGTCGCCGATGCGCTCGGGGGGCAACGGGTCACCGGCGCGAGGATCGTCGCGGCCTACGGCACATCTCACACGATGGGCTGCGATCTGATCGCCGTCTCAGGCGGCTTCAATCCGAATTTACAAGTCACGACGCATCTCGGCGGGCGTCCACAATGGCATGAAAATCTCGCGGCGTTCGTACCCGGCGCCTTGCCGAAATGGATGACCGTCGCAGGAGCCGCGAACGGCGTCTTTTCTCTTGCGTCGTGTCTTGGTGACGGCGCCAAAGCGGGCCACGCTGCAGCCGCCGCGTCGGGTTTCGATGCGAACGCAACGGCGGTTCCACATGCCGAGGATGAGCCGATCAACGTCTCGGCATTCTGGCATGTCGAAGCCGCAAAGCATAAGGCATTCGTCGATCAGCAGAACGATGTCACGGCGGCCGATGTTCGCCTCGCGGAACGCGAAGGTTATCGTTCCGTCGAGCATCTAAAGCGCTATACGACGCTCGGGATGGCGACCGACCAGGGCAAGACTTCGAACGTCAACGGACTTGCGCTCATGGCCGAACTGACGAAGAAGTCGATCCCGGTGACCGGTACGACGTCGGCGCGCCCGCCCTACTCACCCGTTTCCATCGGCGCTTTTGCCGGCGAGCATCGCGGCAAGCATTTCAAACCGACGCGACTGACGCCGTCTCACAATTGGGCGAAAGAGCGTGGTGCGATCTTCATCGAAGCCGGCATGTGGCTGCGCGCGCAATATTTTCCGAAGCCCGGCGAAACCGATTGGCAGACGGTCGTGAACCGCGAGGTGACGACCGTGCGAAGCGGTGTCGGCGTCTGCGACGTGTCGACCCTCGGCAAAATCGAAATTCACGGCACCGATGCCGGCAAGTTTCTCGATCGCGTCTACATCAACATGATGAGTACGCTTGGCGTCGGCAAAGCGCGCTACGGCATGATGTTGCGCGAAGACGGTATAGCAATGGACGATGGCACGGCGGCGCGCTTTGCCGATGACCGCTACTTCATCACCACGACGACGGCCAACGCGATCAAGGTTCTGCAGCATCTCGAACTTTGCCGACAGTGGTATTGGCCTGAACTCGACGTGCAGATCTTTCCGGTCAGCGATCAATGGGCGCAGTATGCGGTTGCCGGGCCACGCGCCCGCGACCTTCTTGCGAAGATCGTCGACGCGCCGTTCGATATTTCCAATTCCACTTTTCCCTATATGGCGGTCGCCGAGTTGACCGTTCTCGGCGGCATCAAGGGCCGCCTTTACCGACTGTCGTTCTCCGGTGAACTTGCCTATGAGATTGCGGTCCCAGCGCGGCACGGCGAGTTGCTGATGCGAAAACTGATGTCGGAAGGCGAAGAATTTGGCGTGACGCCGTATGGAACCGAAGCACTCGGCGTCATGCGCATCGAAAAGGGCCATGTCGCCGGACCGGAACTCAACGGCACGACGACCGCTGCCGATCTCGGCCTCGGTAAGATGGCATCGACGAAGAAGGATTTCGTCGGGCGCGTGCTTTCGCAACGGCCCGGTCTTGCCGACCCCAATCGCCCGCGTGTCATCGGCTTCAGGCCGGTAGACAGGTCGGCACGCCTCAGAGGCGGGGCGCATTTCATCGCGAAGGATGCCAAGCCGACCGCTGAGAACGACCAGGGATATATGACATCGGTCGCGTACTCGCCCTCACTCGGTCATTGGGTCGGTCTCGGTCTCCTTTCTCAGGCCGAGTCGCGCGTCGGGGAAATTCTGACTGCCGTTGACCCCGTGCGTGGCGAGACGACGCTCGTCGAGGTGGTTCCGTCGGCGTTCTACGATGCAGAAGGAGCACGGTTACGTGTCTGAGAGCGCGCAAAGCTTAACGGCGAAGAACAGCCCCGTGATTTCCGAGTTGACGGACATATCGGTCACGCATCTCGCAGCCCGGCATGGCGCGCGATCGTCGCTCGATGAAGTCGCGCGATCGAGCTTCGGATTGGCCTTGCCCGCGACGCCGCGCGTCGTCGAGGCGGCGGGCGTGATGATTGTATGGGCAGGCCCTGATCAATGGCTGGTCATGCAACAGCGGACGAACCAATCTGACGTTTCTGCCGAACTCGCAAAGACATTCAATGGATTGGCGTCCATCGTCGATGTCAGCGACAGCCGGACGATCTTCAGAGTGACTTCTTCCCGTCCCTCTGATGCCCTCGTTAGGAGCATGGGGATAGATTTCGACGATACCGTATTTCGCCCCGGCGATGTTGCCATCACGCATGTATCCCATCTCGGCGTCATGGTTTGGCGCTTGCCCGATGGCAGCGGTTATGATTTCGCCTGCGCGCGAACTTATTCGAGAGATTTTCTCGACTGGCTTGGCAAAATCTGAACGCGTTGCGGCGCTGCAGAATTTCCTTTCGCCGCCCTGCGTCCTTGCGACAATAGAAATTTTCTATCCTCGTAGTGGAATAATCGTCCGCGACGTGCGAACGTATTTTGATATTCCTTCTCTTTAAGCCGCCACCTTCCGGCGGAAGATCTTCATGGCAGACAAAACGCGTAAAAATCCTGTCGAACTCCTGGAGCCCGAGCCTCTTGCGACGGGATCAAACGCCCCGGGTGCAGCCGAACACACGCTTGAGCAGGCCATTGGCCACCAAGTCCGGCATCATCGCAAGCACGCAGGATTGACGGTCGCTGAGCTTGCGGCCGCTGCTCAGATCTCACCAGGCATGCTGTCGAAGATCGAGAACGGGCAGATTTCGCCTTCTCTCAGCACGTTGCAGATGTTGGCATCCGCTCTGAATGTGCCACTGACCGTTCTTTTCGCGTCCTTCGAGCAGCGTCGCGATTGCTCTTATGTGAGGTCCGGAGAAGGCGTCGTGATCCGGCGTCGCGGAACGAAAGTCGGACACCAATATCAGCTTCTTGGTCATTCGCTCGATGGCCCAGTGATTATCGAGCCATATCTCATTACACTTTCCGACGACGCGGTCGCTTACACGGGTTTTCAGCATGAAGGCGTCGAGTTCATTTTCATGCTGACAGGCGAAGTCGAATACGCCCACGCCGATCGCAGCTATCACCTTCGCCAAGGCGACGCCATCCTGTTCGACAGCGCTGCACCTCATGGGCCGGCTCGTCTCATCGAGACGCCGATGACATACCTGTCGATCATCATCTACCCGCGGCCCTGACGGTCAGGTCCGCCGCCTCATTTCTTTTCAAGAAAACTTCTTTCTTCTCAGTTGACAGCAAAATAACGTGCGCTTAAGGTCTGGGTATTCCTTCGTGGCCCAGTCAGGAGGCGCTATGTGCGGCATCGTCGGATTATTTCTAAAAAATAAAGAAATGGAGCCGCAGCTTGGCGAGCTTCTTTCGCGCATGCTCTCGACGATGTGCGAACGGGGACCCGACTCTGCTGGATTCGCGGTCTACGGCACCGCTGAAGAGGGTCGCACGAAAATCACCCTCCAATCACCGAATGCCGCTGAGGATTTTGCGAAACTCAAAGCAGCGCTCGCGAAAGACAAGAAGACCGATGCAAAGCTCAGCGTGAATGACACGCACGCCGTCCTGAGCATTCCGTCCGACAAGGTCGACGCCATCAAAGCGCTGCTCGCTTCAGATTTCCCGTCGATCCGAATCATGGCGACCGGTGAGAACATCGAGATCTACAAGGAAGTGGGCTTTCCGACCGAGGTCGCCAAACGTTTCGATCTCGCGCACATGAAGGGCTCACATGCGATCGGTCACACGCGCATGGCGACGGAATCGGCTGTGACGACGCTTGGCGCGCATCCCTTCTCGACCGGTGCGGATGAATGCCTTGTCCACAACGGATCGCTTTCGAACCACGCGAGCCTCCGTCGCGAACTCATTCGTGATGGGATGACCTTCAACACCGAGAACGATACGGAAGTCGCTGCCTCGTATCTGACGTGGCGCATGAAGCAGGGCATGAATCTCGGCGAGGCCCTGGAAAAGAGCCTCGACGATCTCGACGGCTTCTTCAACTTCGTCGTCGGCACGAAAGAGGGATTCGGCGTGGTCCGCGATCCGATCGCCTGCAAGCCGGCGGTCATGGCGGAGACCGACGATTACGTGGCGTTCGGGTCCGAATATCGCGCCCTCGCCGGGCTCCCGGGAATCGACACGGCAAAGGTCTGGGAGCCTGAACCCGCAACCGTTTACTTCTGGCAACGCTGATGCAGCAATTAATCGGGGACCTCATGCGTACGTTCGATCTCGCTCAGAGTCCGTTGCGCGAACTCAATGAAGAGCTGCACCGTCAGACCGATGGCTCCAACGAAGCCCATTGGGAAGTGCTCAATCCGCGCGGCGGTCACGCGATCGCCGTCGGCATCGATGCGCCAATCAAAGTCGATGTTCGAGGAAGCGTCGGATACTATTGCGCGGGCATGAACAAGAAGGCGACCGTGACGGTGCACGGTTCGGCCGGACCCGGCGTCGCCGAGAACATGATGTCGGGGAAGGTCGTCATCAAGGGCGACGCCAGCCAATACGCGGGCGCCACGGGCCGCGGCGGCCTTCTCGTCATCGAAGGCAACGCATCCTCGCGCTGCGGTATCTCGATGAAGGGCATCGACATCGTCGTCAAAGGCAACATCGGCCACATGTCGGCATTCATGGCGCAGTCGGGACATCTCGTGGTGCTCGGCGATGCAGGCGACGCTCTCGGCGACTCGATCTACGAGGCCAAGCTTTTCGTGCGCGGAAAGGTCAAAAGTCTCGGGGCCGACTGCATCGAAAAAGAGATGCGGCCCGAGCATCATGAAGCGCTGGCGAAGCTTCTCGCAGGCGCCGGTATCACCGACGCGAAGGCCAGCGAATTCCGGCGGTATGGCTCCGCCCGCAAGCTCTATAATTTCAACATCGACAACGCGGATGCTTACTGATGTCGCCGAAAATCCCGCTCACTACGCCGCGCGCCTCGGCGACGTTTGACGACTACACGCTGTCGGAGATCCGTCGCGCCGCCTCGACCGGCATCTATGATATTCGCGGTGGCGGCGCCAAGCGCCGTGTTCCGCACTTCGACGATCTGCTTTTTCTCGGCGCTTCCATTTCGCGATATCCGCTCGAAGGCTATCGTGAAAAATGCAGCACGAACGTCACGCTCGGCACGCGGTTTGCCAAAAAGCCAATCGAGCTCAAGATCCCGATTACGATCGCGGGCATGAGCTTCGGTGCTCTCTCGGCCAATGCGAAAGAGGCCCTCGGACGCGGCGCAACGATTGCGGGCACCTCGACGACCACCGGCGACGGCGGCATGACTCCGGAAGAGCGTGGGCACTCGAAGACGCTGGTCTATCAGTACCTGCCATCGCGCTACGGCATGAACCCGGACGATCTTCGCAAGGCTGACGCGATCGAAGTCGTTGTCGGCCAGGGCGCAAAGCCCGGCGGCGGCGGCATGCTGCTCGGCCAGAAGATTTCCGATCGCGTCGCGGAAATGCGGAACCTTCCGAAAGGCATCGACCAGCGGTCAGCCTGCCGTCATCCCGACTGGACAGGACCCGACGATCTCGAAATCAAGATTCTCGAGCTTCGTGAGATCACCGACTGGCAGAAGCCGATCTATGTGAAGGTCGGTGGCACGCGTCCTTATTACGACACGGCTCTGGCGGTTAAGGCCGGCGCTGACGTCGTCGTGCTCGACGGCATGCAGGGCGGTACGGCTGCAACACAGGAAGTCTTCATCGAGCACGTCGGTCTGCCGATCCTCGCATGCATTCGACCGGCCGTGCAGGCGCTGCAGGACCTCGGCATGCATCGCAAGGTTCAGCTCATCGTTTCGGGCGGAATCAGAAACGGCGCGGATGCGGCCAAGGCTCTGGCTCTCGGTGCGGACGCAGTTTCGATCGGCGTTGCTGCTCTGGTGGCTCTCGGCGATAACGACCCGGCGCTCGAAGCCGAATATGAAAAGCTCGGCTCCAAGGCCGGTTGCTACGACGACTGGCACGAGGGCAAGGATCCGGCCGGCATCACAACGCAGGACCCGGAGCTTTCAAAACGGCTCGATCCGATCCGCGCTGGGCGGCGGCTCGCCAACTATCTCAAGGTGATGACGCTCGAGATTCAGACGGTGGCTCGCGCCGCCGGCCATAATAACGTTCATAACCTGGAGCCGGAGGATCTCTGCGCTCTTACGATGGAAGCGGCGGCGATGGCGCGTGTGCCTCTCGCCGGCACGACCTGGATTCCTGGAGTGAACGGTTCGGGCGGCTTTTAAGCCGCCCCTTCTATTTCAAATAAGCTCAGACGAACAAAAATAACGTCAAACGAACAAGAAATCACGGGAGTGATAAATGCCCTTAGATCTAGCCCCAACTGCGCAAGATCTTGATCTTGCCGCGATAGCGAAAGAACGCGGCATTCGCTATTTTATGATTTCGTTCACGGACCTGTTCGGCTTTCAGCGCGCCAAGCTCGTCCCTGCTTCGGCGATTGCCGATATGCAGAAGGACGGCGCAGGCTTTGCCGGATTTGCGACGTGGCTCGATATGACGCCTGCGCATCCCGATCTTTTTGGCGTTCCTGATCCGACGTCGCTGATCCAGCTTCCGTGGAATCGTGAAGTTGGCTGGGTCGCCGCCGACCTCGTCATGGAAGATAAGCCGGTCGCCCAGGCGCCGCGCGTCATCCTGAAA
>CAYYDL010000746.1:0-2169 GCA_964470545.1 uncultured Hyphomicrobium sp.
ATGATCCCGATCGTCCGCTCTACCGTCGGTCCGGTGATCAGCACCGAGCGGACCTGCTCGCGCAAGGCGCGATCTGAAAGAGCCAGTGCGGGGACAACGGATACGCCGCCGCCTTGCGCGACGATTTCCACGACGGATGTCACCCGGCCGACCTGGTAAATTGTTTCCCGTAGTGTGCCGGCCTGCGTTCGGGCCTTGTCGACCAACATGCGAATACTCGAAGTGGTGGGCAGTCCGACAAAATCGACACCGGCAAGATCGCGCCATGCGATGCGCTTGCGGGATGCGAGGGGGTGCCTGAGCGGAGCAATGAAGTAAAACTTTTCTTCGAAAAGCGGTTGAAACGAGATGCTGTCTTCAGGCTTGGGAAGCGCGGAAACGGCCAGATCGGCTTCGCCACGCATCAGGCATTCCGCAACACGATCTTCCATGAAATCATCCCGCACCGTCACAGAAGCTCCGGGATAGCGCGACCTGAATTCCTGAATGGCTGCCGGCAATACGCGTGCGGCCACGAGCGCCAAGCATGAGATCGCCACCCTGCCTTTCGCCGGATTAGCGTCCTCCCGCGCCTCGGCGACCGCACTATGCAAGTTCGCCAAAACCTGTTCGACGCGCTGGAGAAACGTTCTGCCGGCTCTCGACAGACGAACCGACCGTTTTGACCGTTCGAAGAGCTTTGTGCCGAGTGTCTTCTCGGCTTCCAGGATGGCCTGGCTAAGCGCTGACTGCGACATATGCGTCATTTCCGCCGCGCGGCTAAAGCTCTCCGTCTTCGCGACCGCAACAAAAACTTCGAGTTGGCGGATCGAGGGCAGGGCTCTCATCGGCTTATCTATAATACTTATATGTTGGCCCATAAAATCGATTGGACATCATTAGCGCCCCGCCGTTAGCAAGGCAACAGTCGAAACTGCTGCGTCTATCGGGAGCGCCGCAGACTTGTCATCTTGGGGAGGAACAACTTGATTCAGAATAATAGTTGCACCGGTATCCATCGCCGAAAGCAAGACGCGCCGATGACGGTTCTGTGCCGGATCGTCATTGCCCTCACTATCGTGATTTGCCTGTCGCGGCCAACGGCGTCGCTCGCCGAGACAAACGAGATCCGCGTTATCAGCTCGATCGGTCTGCAATTTCTTCCCACTTATGTGGCCGTCGACGAGCACCTCATCGAGAAGCACGCCAAGCAGCTCGGAATCGCGAATCCGAAGGTGATCTTCAACGTGGTCACGAACGGCGGCGCGATGAACGACGCGCTTATTTCGGGGAATTCAGACGTCGGCGAGATTCCGGGTCCGGCCCTCGTATTGTTTTGGAACAAGACGCGTGGTGCGCAAGCCATCCGTGGCGTCATCGCCGGTTCGGAGATTCCGCCGGTCCTGGTCACGATCGACCCTCGCATCAAGTCGATCTCCGACTTCGGTCCGAAGGACCGGATTGCAATGCCGACCGTCAAAATCTCCAGCTATGCGATCATGATGCAGATGGCCGCCGAACAGAAGTTCGGCTGGGATCAGCGTTTCAAATTCGACGCCATCAGCGTTCCCTTGAACTACGCTGAGATCATGGCGGCGTTGACGTCTGGCGGGACCGAGGTCAAATCAGCAATCGTCGTGCCGCCATTCACGCAAGATCTTCTTGCAACCGGCAAGGCACGGCAAATCCTCAGCCTGGACGACGTCCTCGGCGGCCACGGCACTTTGAACGTCTTTGCGTCCACGGAAAAATTCCACTCGCAAAATCCAAAGGCCTTCGCAGCGGTCAAGGCCGCGCTGATCGAAGCCATGGACTTCATTCGCAACCATCCGCGCGAAGCCGCCGAAATCTACATGAAGCGAGAGCCGAACAAGCATGGCGTCGACTGGATCGAGGCGCTCATCAAGGACAAGGCTGCGGTTAACTACACGGCAGACCCGCACCGGTTCGAAAAGCTCGCCGCGTTTCTGCATAAAAATGGAGCCGTCAACGCTCAACCAAAATCCTGGAGGGATCTGTTTTTTGACGAAGGGGCGGGACTTAACGGCAACTGACGGGCCGTTCAAGGCTTCCGCACATGAATGATCGGTTGCAGCAGATCCTGAAGGCGGGCGTTCTCCGCGTCGGCACGACGATGGACACGCCCGTCTTCAGCATGCGGGATGAAGCCGGCCAGCTCAAAGGTATCGA
>CAYYDL010000747.1:0-1670 GCA_964470545.1 uncultured Hyphomicrobium sp.
GAGGTGTGGGAAGTATGCGGTGTGCTGAGAGGGCGGGGATAACTTTTTTTGAAGGCGCGGGCGGCCTCCCGGCGTAGGCCGGGATCGACGGAGGAGAGCTGCCGGGCCAACGAAGATGACTCCGCGCGCACCGGGGGTGTCGGAAAGTGCAAACAAAAAAGCGGCGAGCCGAGCGGCTCACCGCCTTCTTGATGCCCGCGCTTCAGACATCAAAAGTCGACGCCAACACCGCCCGGACCAACATAAACGCCGACACCACGACCGTAGTCATAATAGTCGTCATAGTATCCGTAATCGCGATAGCGTCCGCGCCAGTAGTGGTCATTGCCACCGTAGCGGCGCAGATGCTCGCGGTCGGTTCGGTTCAGATGGCGGCCTTGGCGCTCCTTGGCGCGTGCACCTTAGACGCCGCAGATCGAATACGCCTGCACGACGGGCGCCGCCATCGCCACAATAACGCCGACGCCCAGCGCAGCAGCCCAGTTCCATTTCATGATCACTCTCCTTATTGTCTGCGCCCGGACAGAGCGTGGCTCGACCAGGCGCGCCTGCCTGTTTGGCCGGTCAACGCAATGGCGACGCACCTGTTCCGAGCGGGCGGGCGGCGGAAGGACACAGGGGACGGGGGAAAATATGACAGGGATTGCAAGCCGCTTTTTCTGCAGCGCACTGATTTTCGCTGTGCTGGGTATGTCGCTGGGCCTGGTGATGGGCATGACGCACGATCATGCGCAGATGCCGACGCACGCTCACTTTCTTGTCGTCGGCTGGGTGAGCTTCGCGATCTACGGATTTTTCTACCATCTGTTTCCGGAGACCGCAGCGTCGCGGCTCGCGAGCCTTCACTTCTGGTTAGCGGAAGCGAGCCTCATCGTACTGCTCTTCGGCCTGTTCCAGATTTTCTCCGGCAATCCCGCGGGCGATCCGTTCGCCGCTGCGGGTTCGGTCGGACTGCTCACATCGACCGTTCTTTTCGCCGTCATTGCGTCGCCGTCCCTGCGCGGCCGATGATGGGCGCCGCTGGCGTGTCCATTATTTTGCGTTCTCTTGCGCCTTCAGGCTGTTGAGGTACGCGACGATCGCGCCGATCTGATTAGGCCCGAAAGTGAATTCCGGCATATCGGGATGACCGGACACGATGCCCTCGGCGAGAGACTCTTCGAGGTCCTCGACCGGATAGCGCTTGACCACGTCCCGAAACCGCGGCGCCTGGGGATGAGGGCTGGCGCCGGTTAACCCGAGCGCATGACATCGCGCGCAATTCTTCTGAAGGATGGCGAGGCCCTTCGCCGCGTCCTGATCATCGAATTCAACCGCAACCGCCCAGCCCGGCAAAAGCAGCAGCATGCCGAGCAAGAGCACGACGGTACGAACGTTCGCCGTGGAGATTTTCATCTTGCCTCGCCCCTCACACGAATTGCGCTTCGTCAAAGTCTGACGTAGCGCGCCGGTGCTACCCACGTATTGATTTCAAACAAAGGATTTTCGGGGGTTGAAAGACGGCAATGCACATCTCTCATAAGACGATGAGAATACTTCGAGGCCCAGTTCTCCTTTTGCTAACAGGCTTGATCATGGCCGCGCATCCGCCGCTCGCCTCGGCTCAGGAGATGGACACTCCGCCCATGGCTCCCGATGCACCCGGGAAATTGGAATCGAAAATACCCGAT
>CAYYDL010000748.1:0-1731 GCA_964470545.1 uncultured Hyphomicrobium sp.
AGTTGAACGGCAACACGATGACGATGGTGCCGAGCGGTTCTTTTACGCTGAAGTGAAACTGCCCCGGTACGGTCGCGCCGGCGAGACGGCCCGTTTCATGCCGTGCGAGCTCCGCATAGTAATCGATCGCGGTTGCGCACCAGGAGACCTCGTCGACGGATTCCTTGTATGGCTTGCCTTCCTCGCGCGTCAGGCACTCGGCGTACGGCCGCTTGTCCTGACGAAGAAGTGCCGCGATGTCGTGCAAAATGACGGCGCGGCTTCTGGCGTCCATTGCCATCCAGACTTTGCGGGCGGCGGTCGCGACGTCGAGAGCCTGGTCGATCTCGTCATCGGGACAGTCGGCAATCGAGCCCAGCGTCTCCTCGGTCGCCGGGTCGATGACGTCGAAGTGCTCGGTCGCGCGGCTGAGGACAAATTCTCCGCCGACGTAGATTTTGTTCGACAGGTACGCAAAATCATTCAGAGCCGCCATGCGCGTGCCTCCTCGGTGGAGCGATAGACGTTAAAACTATCGAACATAATGACATAAAAAATTGAACAGGCAAGCGGTGTCGGCGTATCTTGTCAGGAACGTCACTCGTCTGTTCAAACGTTGGTGACGCGTGCGCCGATCGATTCTGCGCATGGATCGAGGCGCGGCGCGCGGCAAAGAAATGGCGTCGCAGAAATGGATGAAGATGGCTGAAGCGAAAAAGTCGAAACGTGCAGTCGGTGCCAAGGCGCGGGCCCAGGCCGAAGCGAGCGAACTCGCAGTCGGTTCACGTCTCAGGGCGGTCCGGGAAGCCGCGGGGCTTTCGCAGCGCGAACTCGCGAAGCGCGCGGGCGTGACAAATGCGACGGTTTCGATGATCGAACAAGAGACGCATGCTCCGTCGCTGGCGTCGTTGCATCGCCTGCTGACATCGATACCAATCTCGCTCGCCGATTTCTTTGCGCTGCCCGTCTCGCAAAAGAACGCACTCTTCTACAATGAAGGCGATCTGGCGATCGTTTCCAGAGGCGCGGCCGACCTACGGGTTCTCGGTGGCGAGCGCCGGGAAAAGAAACTGCAAATGTTTCTTGAGCGTTACAAGCCGGGCGCAGGAACCGGCGAAGATCCGATCATCTTTGACGGCGAAACGGCAGTCATCGTTGTCGAAGGAACGATCGAGGTCGAAGCCGACGGCGAGGTGCGGCGTTTGACCAAGGGCGGCGGCTACCAGCTTTTCGGGCGCATTCCCTATCGATTGCGGAACGTCGGCAAGTCCGTGGCCGTCATCGCGTGCGCCTGTACGCCGCCAATCATATGACTTTGTTGCGGCCGGTTTCCTGTTGCAGGCGACCTTCGGCCATCCGCCGTCTTAGTAGGTCGGGGGTGTTATGGCCCATACGACGACCGTCTCGACGTCTCCGGGATTGCGGTAGCGGTGGGGGGTCGTTGAGGGAAAGCTGAAGCTATCGCCTGTCTGGAGCGTGAAACACTGGTCGCCGATCCAGAGCTCAAATGAGCCGGAGAGGACGACACCAGCTTCTTCACCCTGGTGAGAATACGCCGTTTCCACTTCCGTCGACCCGGGAGGAAACCGGGCCATCACCAGTTCGAGTTGTCCGCGCAGATTGGGTGAGAGCAGTTCGTCTGTCACTCCGGAAGAAAAGCGCAAGGTTCTTCTGTTGTCGGCGCGAACGATAAAGTCTCTCTCGCTCGGATCGCAGCCTTCGGCATTGTGCAGGAACCATCCGATCGTGACG
>CAYYDL010000749.1:0-6725 GCA_964470545.1 uncultured Hyphomicrobium sp.
ATCCAACCCGTCGGCATCAGGATCACCAAAGACGACAAGATCGCCTTCGTGGCGCTCGGCCCCGCAAACCGCGTAGCGGTCATCGACACGAAGACTTTCAAAGTTTTGAAGTACATTTTGGTTGGCCAGCGCGTATGGCAGATGTACTTCACGCCCGACGGCAAGCTTTTATTCACGACCAACGGCGCCTCGAACGATGTGAGCGTCATCGACGTTGCTAATCAGAAAGCGATCAAATCGATCAAGGTGGGACGTTATCCATGGGGGGTGGTCGTCTCACCGAAGTAGCGGACGACAAGACGCGAGCAGGAAAGCAATGACCACGATGGCATCGACAGGCCCGGCAGACACCGATCGGACACCCGCATTGGTCGTCAGCAACGTAAGCCACAGCTTCGGCGAGCGAAAGGTCCTCGACCGCGTTTCCCTCACCGTCGAGCAAGGCGCTTTCGTGGTACTACTCGGCCTCAACGGCGCAGGCAAATCGACGTTGTTCTCGCTCGTGACGCGTCTCTACGATAACGTGAGCGGTGAAATCACCATTCGGGGTTTCGACGTTCGCCGCCGCCCATCCCAGGCGCTGCAGCGCCTCGGCGTTGTCTTCCAGAGCCGAACGCTCGACATCGACCTGACGCTGATGCAGAACCTGAAATACCATGCGGCGCTGCACGGGTTTTCTGGACGCGCCGCAACGGCGCGCGGAACACAGGCCCTCGAACTCGTCGGACTTCCGGATCGCGCAAACGAAAAGGTGCGCGCACTTTCAGGCGGCCAGGTTCGCCGGGTCGAGATCGCGCGGTCGATGATGCATCACCCGGATCTGCTCCTGCTCGACGAGGCGACCGTGGGGCTCGATCTCGGCTCGCGCGAAAGCGTCATGAAAATCGTCCGCGATCTCGTCGCCAAGGAACGGATCGGCGTATTGTGGGCAACGCATCTGATGGACGAGGTCCTCCGCACCGATCAGGTTGTTATTCTTCACAAGGGCGTCGTTCTCTACAACGGCCCGGTGCCTCAGCTTCTGACGCTGACCGGAATGTCGAGCGTTCGCGAAGCATTTCGCGCCGTAACCGGCACCCAAACGACAATAGAGGAAGCTGCGTGATTTCATCTCAAACTGTCACGGCAGCATCCGACGTCGCCGCGAGCTACCGCGGGAGCGATGACGATGCCCGCCGCCGTCTCGGGCTTGCCGGTTATCTCGCGTGCTTCAAAGGCATCGTCTGGCGCGAAATCCTGCGCTATCTCCACCAGCGCGAGCGTTTCCTCTCGGCCCTCGTACGCCCGCTGATATGGCTTTTTATCTTTGCCGCCGGATTCCGGCAGACGCTCGGCATTTCGATCATCCCGCCTTACGAGACCTATGTCCTCTACGAGGAGTTCATCGCGCCCGGCCTGATCGCGATGATCCTGCTCTTCAATGCCATGCAGTCATCGCTTTCGATGGTCTACGACCGTGAAACGGGAACGATGCGGACGTTGCTCGTGAGCCCCTTTCCGCGCTCATTCCTGCTCTTGTCGAAGCTCCTTGGAGGGGTTTCGGTGGCGCTCATCCAGGCCTACGCCTTCATGCTCGTCGCGTGGTTTTGGGGCATCTCGCCGCCGCCGATCACCGAAGTGAAGCTGTTCACCTTCTATGATGCGCCGAGCTGGGCGGGCAGCGCGATTCCGACGATGACGGACCCGATCGTCACCTCGCTGTTCTCGGTCCCGGCGCTCATTCAGCCTTTCGCGGGATACATCACTGTCATTCCGGCCATCATTCTCGCCGGCCTTATGCTCGGTTCGCTCGCCCTCTTCATTTCGTCGGTCATCAAGCAGCTGGAAAACTTCGCCGGTGTGATGAACTTCGTCATCTTTCCGATGTTCTTCGCGTCGTCTGCGCTATATCCGCTTTGGCGAATTCGCGAGGCGAGTCCGATGCTGTTCGAGATCTGCCGCTTGAACCCGTTTACTTACGCGACGGAACTGATCCGTTTCGCGCTTTACGGCCAAGTCGATACCGTTTCGCTCGCGTTGGTCATCGGCTGCACGATCGTCTTTCTTGCAGCGGCGGTTTTTGCCTACAATCCATCGAAGGGGTTGATCGCTCGGCGCGGCGGCCCCGGTGGCTCAGCGTGAGGTTCTGGAAATGAAAATGATGAAACACGTCTTCCGTCGCGCCGCTTTGCAGGCCGCCGTTATGGCGATCATGCCTCTCGGTATGTCCGTCACGCCAACCCTGGCGGATCAGCCCGCTAAGGACACATCCGAATGGCCGTGCGTTTACCGCAAGGTTCCAACTTTGAGCGCCGCCACGATCTGGGATGGACCGGCAATCACCGATACATCGAGCTGGCGCAAAGACGAGACGATCAGAAAGCTCTCTCAATATCTGATCTCGCGCCGCATCAAGGAAGAGGACGCGGAAGCGGCCGTGAAGAAATATGCCGCCGGACTTCCAGCCGACCAGCATGACGCCAAACTGACTGAGCTTTTCGCGGCCGTCCTGACGCGCACGAACGAAGATCGCAAGGTCGTCATGTCGGGCATCGAGCGCTTCCATAAGCGCCAGATGGAGCGCGCCAAGGAGATCGAGAAGGAAGGTATCGAGCTTCCGCCGGAAAACGAAGAAGGGCTAACGGACGAATCGAACGGCCCGGCCGGCGAGATCGCCAAGCTCTCGCCCAAGGAAGAAAAATACAAATGGGAAATTCGCACGTTTCAGGAGAAGCAGGCGAACATTCCGATTGCCTGTGAAATTCCGCAGCTCATCGACCAGCGCGCCGGTGTCATCGCACGTGCCATCCGCGCCGAAATGAAGAGCTGAGCGCGCTTCTAGGCCGATAACCTCTTGTTCCTGCGGGCCCCGCCATGAATGGCGCGGCGCAATTTTTATTCGGATTTCATTAGCCTTAACGCGTTCTTAACCAAGGTTGACATAGTCTCAACGCATCGGCTTCCGGCGCAAATCTCTCCTCGCCCGAAGCCAACATTGCAAGTGGAAGTGTCGTCATCCCTAGTCTCGCGTTGTGAGGTTGACCATGCACTATGAACTTGTTTCGCGTGCCCTTGCCTACGTTTCCTGCATCTCGACAATGAGCCTGCTCATGACGTCGATGGCGATTGCCGCCATCAATGTCGGACGGTCGCCCTTGGTCCCCTGTGCGCCGAATGCCTGCGTTGCGGGTATTTTGGTCAGCAAGGCCGGACAATTCGGTGCGCTGACGAGTTCCGCTCATGTCAATGAGCTGGCAGCGCAGCTCTGGACCACGAAAGCCTGAAAGACCGAGGAATGCTCTCGTCGACACGAACGTGGGGCCGATCGCGACGGCTCGACGAAATCGGCGGCGAGAGAGAAGTGCCACGTTCGAGGCCGCACGCAGCATTACGAATGCTAGACTTCGGTACAATAAGCATGCTGCTGGTACGCACGTGATGGAAGCAGTCGACATCGAAATCGCACCGAACGGGCCGGTGCAATGGTGAGGCCGACACCACACACGTACAGAAGGGCGCGGGTCTCAGACCGGACTCGCGGCCTTTTGCTTTTTGACGACGGTATCGATCGCCTGTAGTTCCGCGATCAGCGCGCCAAAGTCCTTGAGCGGCACCATGTTTGGCCCATCCGATGGCGCCTTGTCGGGATCTTGATGTGTCTCGATGAAGAGCCCTGCCACGCCAACCGCGACGGCCGCGCGGGCAAGCGTCGGCACGAACCGGCGATCACCGCCGGACGATGTCCCCTGACCGCCGGGCTGTTGCACCGCATGCGTCGCGTCGAAGATCACCGGAGCACCGGTCTCGGCCATCTGCGGCAGCGCGCGCATGTCGACGACCAGCGTATTGTAGCCGAAACTCGATCCACGCTCCGTGACCAGCACATTCGGATTGCCGGACCCGGTCACCTTGGCAACGACATTTTTCATGTCCCAGGGCGCGAGGAACTGGCCCTTCTTGATCTTCACGACTCGGCCCGTCTTCGCTGCAGCGATGAGAAGGTCCGTCTGTCGACAGAGAAACGCCGGGATCTGCAGTACGTCGACGACCTCGGCCACCAGCGCGCACTGCGCAACCTCGTGGATGTCGGTAACGACCGGCAGACCGTACGTCTCGCGAATTTCAGCAAAGACCGGGAGTGCCGCATTGAGCCCGATGCCGCGGCGGCCCGTGAGTGAGGTCCGGTTGGCCTTGTCGAATGAAGATTTGTAAACGAGGCCAAACCCCAGCTTCTTCGAGATCTCGCTGAGCGCGGCAGCCATCTCGAGCGCGTGCTCGCGACTTTCCATCTGACAGGGGCCCGCGAGGACGGCGATCGGCGCGTCGTTTGCAAAAAGAACATCCCGAACGCGAACCTCCGCGGCGGGCTTCAGGATTTCGTGCTGAGTCATGGCTGGCGTTATAGCGACCGGCGGCGCCGCCTGCGACCCCCCGCACAGACTTCCCCAAACAAAAACGGCGGCCAGGGGCCGCCGTTCAGGAACACAAGGTTCGAATTCTTAGATCAGGTCGATCTCGGCCGGCAGGTAGCTCGTAACTTCGAGACCAACTTCCTGTTCGCGCACTTCGGGTTTTGTCCAAGTTTTCATGGTGTGTCCTCCTCGTATTCGACAGGTTTGTTCCTGTTGCCCAATCACATACGGAGATAACCGCTAAAATTCCAATCTCTTTTCGCTAACGCCGACCAAACTTTTCGTGATCACGAAAGCGTGATTTGTTATATCGTTTCAATTTCAACGACTGAAATCTCGGACGAGTTTCAAGTGATCGAAATTCCGTCCGCCTGGGCTTCCGCCCGAAAGTAAACCCCGAACGGCTCTTGATGAGCGAATGCGGAGAAGAGGAAAGTCGCGAAATATTCGTGCGAGTAAATGCAGATTACTACGACGGCTATCGCAATCAAAAACAGCGTCGCGTCTGTGCTTTCAGAGCGTCAGTCGTGCTCCTCGAAACGCAAGGACTGCCTCTTATTGCATCACCAGCAGACCGGACGTGCTAAGGCAGCAACGCAAGCCGCGACTCGGGAGGCGGCATAACAAAAGCACGTGAGGACCACTAAGATGCTCGATAAATATCCCTGGCTTGAGCCGGTACTGATCGGCGCGGTGATCGTGTTCATCCTCGATCTGATCGGCAACCTCATCTCATTTTCGAACCGCGTCCTGAATGCACTGGCGACGGCGATCATATTCGCAATCGTATTCGGCGGACTGCTCTATACGGGTATCCTGACGCTGGACGTGAAAACCGTGGCCACCGAGACGCCGGCCGCGACCGCACCGGCTGCACCGACTACGGCGCCATAATAGCGACTTGATCCCAGACGACCCAGCCACAGCGAATCCCGGCGCGCGCCGCCGGGATTTTTTCGCCACCCGACTGAAATCACGACAGATCGGGCGTCACCTCGCTCGCGTCCTTAGCCTTCTTGACGCTCCCTTCGAACTGCGCACCCTCCGCGACCGTCAGCCTTTCCTGCACGATGTCCGCGTCGACGACAGAATGTTCATGTAGAATGACGTTCGAGCCCTTGAGCTGTCCTTTAACGCCACCCTGAATTGCGATCGTGCGGGCGGTGATGACACCTTTCACATGCGCCCCGTTATCGACCGTCACAGACTCGCCGTGAACGTCTCCCTCGATGTGGCCCTGGATCAGCAGCGAACCTTTGGTTTTCAAGATAAGCTGCTCCCCGAAGATCGAAATATCGGGACCGAGGATCGATGTTGGCCTGTCGGGCGACGCCGGGGAATATCCGGGTGCCGAAGTATTGTTCGAAACGACGCCCATCGGTCCGGAAAACCGCGGCGGCGCCGTCACCGTCTGCCGTGAACTATCTGCACGCGTCTCGGCACGTGAATCGCGACTGAACATATGAACCCCCTGATATTGATCCACTCTGAACATAAAAAGGGCATGTCCCGCTTGATCCAAATGGACATGCGATTGCAGCGGCACGAGGGCACCAGCCACCAAAACGCGAACAAACAGTGTGGAAAGAACGCGCTTTCGCGTTCAACCCGAAACCTTCGCGTGATCACCTGCGCCGCACTGGTCCTGCTTCTGTCAGGATCTTTCCTTGGCGTCCGCGCGGACGACCTGGATCAACAAATCGCCACCTACCGCGAAAGGCTCGCGGAATATAAAAGCGCATGGGCCGCCTACGAAGCCGAAGCCGGTTCGTATTGGACGGCCATCGCAGAAAAGCGAAGACGGCGGATCGCGAAACAGCACGACGGTGAACGCCCGACAGCGGCCGATTACGTCCTCGCTCAGCCGCCGCTTTACACTGGCCCACCGAAACCCCAGAACCCCGAAAGGCCCCAGGGCGAATTCGAATACGTTCCCGTCGTCGCCGATTTTCTGGAGCAGGCGCAGGAACAGTTCGGCTTCACGCCGGACAGGCCCGCAAATAATGACGAGTACGCCCGTGCATATGCAAAAGCCGCTCTCGCTGCCGGTCTCACGCCCGAACAATGCGTGAAGATCTATGCCTTCGAGTCTGGAGGTTCGGGCGGCTACGCGGTCCAGGCCGGTCTTGAATTCGACCGGCCGGGCGCACGCGCGATCACCACGGCGATCGGCTACAACCAGCTTCTCGCCACCAACAGCATCGAGCTTCTCTCCTAGGTCGGCGACCGGATCCTGGCGTCATTGAAGGCCAAGGCGCTCGATGCTGACGGCCCACAACGCGAGCGGCTCGAAAGCAAAATCGCAATCCTGAAAAAGATGATCGCATTCAGCCG
>CAYYDL010000750.1:0-5059 GCA_964470545.1 uncultured Hyphomicrobium sp.
TGGAGCGGGCGCGGACCTCTCAAGCGATGCTGGAGAAGCTATTCCGGGAGGACGAGGTGGAGGAGGCCAAGCTCGCGCAGGCCGAAAAGAGCCAGCGGGAGGCCAAAGCGAAGGCCAAGACGAAGGCGGACGGCGTCGGCCCCTGAGCGTGACACTTGGTCCGCAACCGGCCGCCAAATTGAAGGCCCCGATTTTTGCCGTGCACCACCCTCGCGGGCGCGGTAGACGCCGCTGCAATCGCCCGTTAAATGTCCAGCACTTTACAGCGCGCCAGCGGCGCTTAGCGGAACGGACTTAAGTACGATAATGAGCAAAGCTCAGGTCAAGGTGGAGAAGTCGCCGGCGCCAAGTCTCAGGGACATGGCGAACGCTATTCGGGCCCTCTCGATGGATGCCGTGCAGTCGGCCAACTCCGGACATCCGGGCATGCCGATGGGAATGGCGGATGTTGCGACGGTGCTTTTCACTGAGGCGCTGAAGTTCGATGCGAGTGCGCCGGATTGGCCGAACCGCGATCGCTTCGTGCTCTCAGCCGGGCACGGCTCGATGCTTCTCTATTCGCTCCTCTATCTGACCGGCTACCCGGGGATGACGATCGAAGAGATCAAGAATTTCCGTCAGTTTGGATCGAAGACCGCCGGCCACCCGGAATACGGCCACGCGCCAGGGATCGAAACGACGACCGGTCCGCTCGGCCAAGGCATCGCGAATGCGGTCGGCATGGCGCTTTCGGAAAAGCTGCTTGCGGCGCGCGTCGGGTCGGACCTCATAGACTATCATACGTACGTCATCGCTGGTGACGGGTGCCTGATGGAAGGCATCAGCCAGGAAGCGATCTCGCTCGCGGGGCATCTGAAGCTCGGCAAGCTGATCGTATTTTGGGACGACAATTCGATCACGATCGATGGTGCGACGAGTCTCTCCGTGTCCGACAGCGAGGTGAAGCGCTTCGAGGCGTCCGGCTGGAACTCCGCCCGTGTTGACGGACATGATGCGGCTCAAGTTGCGGCGGCGCTGAAAGCCGCGAAGGCCGATCCGTCGCGGCCGTGGCTCATCGCGTGCAAGACGCAGATCGGGTTCGGCTCGCCCAACAAAGCGGGCAAAGCATCCGCACATGGCGAAGCGCTGGGCGTTGACGAGATCAAAGCGACCCGCGAGCATCTCGGCTGGCCATATCCGCCTTTCGAAGTGCCTGAACACATTCTTTCTGCATGGCGCGCTGTCGGGAACCAACATACCAAAGTCCGTGAAGACTGGGCGAAGCGTGAGGCGAAAGTAGGCGCCGATGCGAGGTCGCTGATCTCGGGCCGCGATATAAAAGATGCCGTTGCCGACGCGATCATTGCGGCGAAGAACGATTTTGCCACCGATAGCGCGAAGCGCGCGACGCGCGTCTGGTCTCAGATGACAATCGAACGTCTGGTTCCAGTGCTTCCGGAATTGATCGGCGGCTCCGCGGATCTTTCCGGGTCGAACGGCACGCGAACGAAACACCACGTTTCGGTGACGCCGGAGAATTTCGCAGGCAACTACATTCACTACGGCGTGCGCGAGCATGGCATGGCGGCAGCAATGAACGGCATTGCGCTGTCAGGCTCGTTCATTCCTTACGGCGGAACGTTTCTCGTCTTCGCCGACTATTGCCGGCCTTCGATCCGGCTGTCGGCGCTGATGCAGCAGCGTGTCATCTATGTGCTGACGCACGATTCCATCGGCCTCGGCGAAGACGGTCCGACGCATCAGCCCGTCGAACATCTGAGTGCGCTGCGTGCGATTCCGAACCTCAACGTCTTCCGTCCCGCTGACGGTATCGAGACGGCGGAGTGCTGGGAGCTGGCACTGGCCGCGAAAGAGACGCCAACTGTTTTGGCGCTTTCGCGCCAGGCGGTTCCGAACCTTCGCGGAAAAGAAGACGAGAACCTCTGTGCCAAGGGTGCCTATCTCATTCGGCCGACGGATGGCGAACGCGATGTGACGTTCATGGCGACGGGTTCCGAGGTCGGCCTTGCTGTCGAGGCCGCTGCAACTTTGGCGAAGGACGGAATAAGAGCGGCGGTGGTCTCGATGCCGTCGTTCGAGCTTTTCCGGGCGCAGCCTGAAAACTATCAAAACGAAATCCTCGGCCGCGCGCCGCGAATTGCGATCGAAGCAGGTGTTCCGCAGAGCTGGTACGAATGGCTCCGCAAATCTGATCAGTTCATCGGCATGCACGGTTTCGGGGCGTCGGCGCCGGCTGCCAAGCTCTATGAGCATTTTGGCATTACGGCTGCGCACGCGGTGGAAGCCGCACGACATGCGGTCGCGAAATCATCATGACGACCTGAAACACAAGCTCGGCGCAATTCGTACTGGTGTTCGGAATGAATCTCGACAAGCTCAAGACGACCGATGGCGTCGACGTCGCAGGATTGCGCGTTATCGTGCGTGCGGATCTCAACGTTCCCGTCAAGGACGGGAAGGTGACGGATGCCACGCGCCTTGAGCGTGTTGTTCCGGGTTTGAAGGCGTTGTCCGATCGCGGCGCCAAAGTCATCGTGATCTCGCACTTCGGTCGGCCGAAGAACGGTCCAGATCCAGAGTTCTCCTTGAAACCGATTGCTGCGGCGATGCAACAGCTTCTCGGCCGACCGGTCGCGTTTGGTGCGGATAGCATTGGTGATGCGGCCGAGACGGCGGTTCGAGGTCTTAAGAACGGCGATGTGGCGGTTCTCGAAAATCTCCGGTTTCACAAGGGCGAAGAAAAAAACGATCCGAAATTCGCCGAAGAACTTTCGAAGCTCGGGGACATCTTCGTCGGCGACGCTTTTTCGTGCGCGCACCGGGCCCACGCTTCGACCGAAGGAGTGACGCACTACCTTCCGTCGTTCGCTGGCCCGTTGCTGATGGAAGAGATCCACGCGTTGCGCACGGCGCTCGAAAAGCCGCAGCGACCGACGGCTGCGGTCGTCGGAGGTGCCAAGGTTTCGACGAAAATTCCGGTGCTGACCAATCTTGTTGCCAAAGTTGACCAGCTTATCATCGGTGGCGGGATGGCGAACACGTTCTTACAGGCGACTGGCGTGATGGTTGGCAAGTCGCTTTCCGAGCCTGAGTTCGACGGCACTGCGCGCGATATCATGACCGAAGCGAAGCAGAAAGGCTGCGAAATCATTCTTCCCACCGACGCGGTTGTCGCCCGCGAATTCAAAGAAGGTGCGGCGCATGAGGTCGTCTCCGTCGATAACGTGCCGTTCGACGCAATGATCCTCGACGTCGGGCCGCAATCGCTGGCGCGTATGACCGCCGTGCTTGAAAGCTGCAGGACGCTGCTTTGGAACGGACCCCTTGGGGCATTTGAGATCGCTCCATTTGGGGAGGGCACGTTTGCTTTGGCGCGGGCGGCCGCGAAGGCTACGAAGGCCGGGAGACTGGTGTCGATTGCGGGCGGCGGCGATACCGTCGCGGCGCTCAATGCAGCGGGCGTGGCGGACGACTTCACCTATGTCTCGACGGCGGGTGGCGCGTTCCTCGAATGGTTAGAGGGCCGGGAGCTGCCGGGCGTCGCCGCGCTCACGCAAGAGAACGTTCATTAGGCCCGCGCAAGGGCCTTCAGAAAGCAGGTGACATGCTGGTTGATGCGCAGATCTATTTCGGTGTCGCGCTTGCGGGACTGGTGAGCTTTCTATCTCCGTGTGTGCTTCCCCTAGTGCCGCCTTACCTCGGTTATATCGGTGGCACGACGCTCGATCAGCTGACTGGACAGGAGTCGATTGACCGGCGCGTCTGGCTTCGCGTCGTTGCATCCGCTGTTTTCTTCGTGCTGGGCTTTACGACAGTGTTCGTCAGTCTAGGCGCAGGGGCGAGCACAATTGGGCAGGTGCTTCTTTCCTATCGTGCGTCGCTCGGCACGCTGGCCGGCATCGTGATCATTCTGTTCGGACTGCACTTCCTCGGCGTTCTGCGCATCCATCTCTTCTATAGTGAGGCGCGATATTCGACGGCTGCGATGGAAGCGGGCTTCGCGGGCGCCTACGTCATGGGCCTTGCGTTCGCGTTCGGCTGGACGCCGTGCATCGGCCCGGTGCTTGCGACTGTTCTAACGCTTGCTGCGAGCGAGAGCAGCCTTTGGATGGGTGTCAAACTGCTCCTCATCTATTCGCTCGGGCTCGGCATCCCGTTCATTCTGGCTGCGATCGCGATCCGACCGTTTCTTGGCTTCATGAAGAAGTTCAAGCGGCACTTCGAGACGCTCGAAAGGGTGATGGGGCTGTTGCTGATCATCACCGGATTGCTCTTCGTGTTCGGGGCGCAGAACTGGTTCAGTCAATGGATGATCGAGCACTTCCCGGCGCTGGGAAGGATTGAGTCCTATGTCACGCCGACGGACCTCGGGGCCGAGATCCTGAAGCAGGGGACGCACTGAAGGCTGGCTTCCATGGGTGCTGAAACCCCTCCTATTGCGCTGACCATTGCGGGGTCTGATCCCTCCGGTGGGGCGGGCATTCAGGCCGACCTGAAGACTTTTTCGGCACTGGGCGTCTACGGTGCTTCGGTCATCACCGCTCTCACCGCTCAGAATACCCGGGGCGTCACCGGCGTTTTCTCAATCCCGCCGGCCTTCATCGCGGAGCAGTTTCGGTCGGTCGTTTCCGATCTCGCTGTTGCGGCGTTGAAGACAGGAATGCTCGGGGACGTTTCAACAGTCGAGACAGTCGCTTCGCTTTTGCAGACGCTTAGTGGCGTACCCGTGGTTGTCGACCCGGTCATGGTTGCCACAAGTGGAGACGTTCTCCTTCGTCCCGATGCAATCGATGCCGTACGTCACGCTCTCATTCCTCTGGCAACGCTTATCACGCCGAACCTTCCAGAGGCAGCTCGTTTGCTCGACCGCCCGGAAGCTGAAACGGATGGAGAGATACGCGCGCAGGCCGAGGATTTGATGAAGCTCGGTTGCGGAGCGAGCGCCATGATCTGCGCCTTGATCACCTCCAGCGTTTTCGTCGTGTCGCTATAGAGATGCGAATCCTCGACGCCTGACGCGCCGATGTGCAGATCCGTCAGATGAATGAAGGTGGTGTCG
>CAYYDL010000751.1:0-3193 GCA_964470545.1 uncultured Hyphomicrobium sp.
TGAATGGACAAGTCGATGTCCTGCTCGCGGAGCGTGGCCGCCCAGGAGAGAATCGCGTCGGGGTCGAAGCAGAACTGGGACACGATGCGGACCCGGATGCCTGTTCGCCGGCCGAAGTCGCGCTTCCAGCGCAGCGCCTGGACCCCGGCCTCGGCGGGAAAATCGGGGCTCCCTTCGGGATGTCCAGCGACGCCAATGTCACGAATCGCGAACTTCTCGAAAAGACCGGTGGCGAGCAAATCCGCCGACGACGAAAACTCGCCTGCGGGCTTCTCGACGCTGCCGGCAACGACGAGAATATTCGTGATTCCGACCTCTGACAGCAGCCTCAACCGCGCTTCGAGGGCAGCCCTGGAGGGGCACCGCCTCGCAGCGATATGAGGCACCGGGATATAGCCGAGCGACACCAGGCGCGCGGCTGCTTCGGCCAAAGTTTGATCGGAGTCGGAACCGAGGTCCGGAATATAGACGGAGGTCGATGCCGGAAAGAGCCCGGCGAGACCCGCGGATTGCAGCGTCTGTTTCGCGGTGACTTCGATCGAACTCGCGAGATGATGGCCTCTGCCTGTATGCGTGTTGCTCATCGGTCCATTGCTGTGACGGCGGATACCTGCCGGGCGGCGCAGCCGTTGGCCGCTCCGGTCGCGAGACCGTGGGGAAAGGCGCCGCTGCGGCGGCGCCTTCCCCACTCAGATCACAGCCTTGAAGCGCTGTTGCGCGGCTTTGGAGTAAGGGATCGGGCACACCGTCGCCCGGATCTTCGTCTGCACGTGCCGCTCGACATGCGGCTTGCGCGAGCCGCCGTTGACTTCGCCCCAGGTCAGGACGACCTCCGTGCCGACATCGGCGAAGTCCTCGTCGATGCTGATCAGCGAGACCATGTCGCGCTCGTTGATGTTGTAGCCGCAGTGGTGGGATATGCCGACCAGCTTGCCGTCCGACGACCGGATCTCGTCCGCCTGCGGCCAACCGAAGAACGACGTCGGCATCTCGATCGACTTGTACAGCGGCCCCTCTTTGAACTGGGATTCGAAGACGCGCATGACGTCGTCCTTGTGCCAGCGCAGCGACCGCTTGGTCCGGCGCGGGTGCTTGAGCTGCTCTTCGAGCGCCTGTCGTCCGATGAAATCGTGGTCGAATTTGACAAGCTGGTCGTAGCCCAGGCTCCACGGCGTGCTGTAGTAGTCCTCGATGTTGTTCGAATAGAAGCTGCCGCCGAGCTGCGCATTCGCCTCCCAGCTCGTTGCCGGGAGCCATTGGCGATAGGCGCGGAGTTCCTCGCCGGTGTAGATGCCGGGAAGCGGATAGGCGATCCAGCCGTCTTCGAGTGTCGTGCTGTAGTAAGCCCTCGTTCCCGAACGGCGCAGGCCATGCCTCTCGCCGACCTTCAGGAGCGCTGTCAGCACCTTCTCCATGTCCTCGTAGGGACCGGAGATCTCGGCGCCGGCATGTCCGGCCATGCCGTGGCGGAGAACGTGAACCTGGCAGCCGGCGATCTTCACATAAGCGGTGTTGAAGAACCTGATCTCGGGCCACTTCCCTTCGACGACTTCGTCGAAGATCGCCCTGGCGTTCGGACCTTCGAGCTGGAAACGGTATTTCGTGCGTCGGCCGGCCGGATTGTACGGCGACGTCGGATCGAAGGTCATGTCGACCTTGAAACCTCCGGTTTCCCCGTGGAAGCGGACCCAGTTCAACAGCGGCATGCCGCTGATGAGCTCGAAGCCCTGCTCTTCGCCGTAATAGTAGAGCACGCAGTCGCCGACATGATGGCCGCGGGGCGTGCAAGCGATGAACTGTTTGGCGCGCGCCGGAGACAGGTTCTCGAAGGAGTTGGGTGAGATATAGTTGAGGAGCTTCCGCGCATCCGGGCCCTTCACGTAGAGAACGGGCATGTGGTGCGACTGATTGAACAGCACCGCGCTTTCGCGCCAGGCCCGCTGCTCCTCCCGCCAGCTCGTGTATTCCGGTGCGATATAGGGCGCGAATAGCCCCGTACGCGAGGCATGATACTGCGAGATCGTGTCGTTATAGAAATAGTCGACGATATCGACTTTTTCGTCGATCAGGTCCTGCAGGCTGTTCATTCTTCACCTTTCGTTGCTTGGGCGAGCCATGCTCGATGAGGCCGCAAGGGCACGAGCCCGATCCATCGTCATTCAAAAAGCGAAATCCGACGGGGCGCGCGCGGCGAGCCAAGGCGCCGGCGTGCGCGGACGCGGCGCAGATCGTTCCTCCCGGTTTCGGCACTTCCGGTGCCGTTCTATTTACAAGGATAGAAGCTTATATCTTGCCGAACCAACTTACAAGGAGACTTCCTTGTTTTTCGGCGTGGCGACGGCGGCCCCCGCATTCCCGCGGGCGGCGGGCGGTTATGCGTTGGCGGCGCGCTTGGCGCGGGGGAGCGGTTCGCTCGGCTTGTACAGGTCGAGACGCAGCGCGGCGGGCGCGAGCTTCCGCCAGGCCTCGATCACCGCTTCACGATCGACGTCGTGCGGGAGCCAGGTTCGGACAAAGAAGATTCCGCGCATCAGGAAGTGCGAGAGCTCGACGAACTGCCGCGAGCGCTCGCGGGAGTGGCCGGCCTCCGCCAAGGTGTCGGTCCAGATCTCATCCAATATTTTTCTCGACCTCTTGATGACGGGATGAACGATCTTCGCCAGCTCGCGATCGGAGCGGGCGGCAATCGTGATCTCGGTCATCGCCATGAAGACGGGCGAGAAGAAGAAGTCCTCCGAAGAGGCGAGAAATTTCTCGATCGGATCCGCGGACTTGCTGGCCGTCTGCGCGAACGATCGCGCGTGCTCGATAGCGGCTTCCATCGCGTGGGTCGTTGCGGCCGCGATCAAATCGTTCTTTTTGGGGTAATAGTGTTCCTGAGCCCCGCGGGAGACGCCGGCGAGTGCAGCAACGCCGCTGGCGCTGAAGCCGGCATAGCCTTGCTCCGAGAGCATCTTCAGCGCGGCATCCAAGATCGCGGCTTGCGTCTGACTGCGACGCTCGGCCTGCGTGCGCCGGGTCCTCCGAACCTTCCGAGTCATGCCATCGCCCTCCAATCGGCCTGTGTCGCACAGCCGAAGAAGACCGACAATACGCCCCGAGAAGCACAGCTCACGGGACGCCGGCCAGGCGATAACGGAGACGAAGCGGCTCCCGGATGTCCCTCTTTGCCGCCAATAATGGCGCGAGCCCG
>CAYYDL010000752.1:0-3694 GCA_964470545.1 uncultured Hyphomicrobium sp.
GTACGTAGCCATTGGAAGCAACCGTCCGGCCGCCCTTCCACATGCCGTTCTTTCTGCCGATATTGTGAGTGGCCATTACATCGACCTCAGAGCGCCACAGCGCTCGCCCGAACGGGCTTCGGCAGGCCGGCCGCCTTCCGCTCCGCGATTTCCTCGCGGTCGACGGCGATCTCTTTCGGCGCGGTGACGCCGAGCCTGATCTGGTTGCCCCTGATGGCGAGTACCGTCACGGTGATGTTGTCGCCGATAACGACGGTTTGTCCGACGCGCCTCGTTAGAATCAACATGGTTTGCTCCCTGTGGTTTTCAGTTTTCATGGATCAAGCGGCGGTTGCCGCTCTCGCTTCGAGTCGTGGGGGATTGCATTGACAGCTTTGATGCGCGAGCCAATCCACGCCATGCATGGCACAGCCATTGAATTGCCGAGCGCCTTGTATCGAGGCCCGTCAGCGGAAGGCTTGCCGCGAAATGGGACCAGCGTGTAGTAGTCTGGAAAGCCCTGCAGGCGCTCGCATTCACGCGGGGTGAGGCGGCGCACGCCCGATGCGCCATTCACCGCGACTTGGCCGCCCGCGTTCTGGTGCGAGTCCTTGTGGCCCATGCTGCGTAACGTTGGCGATACTTCGCCGATGCCGAACCCGTTGCGACCAGACGACTTGCAATCAAAAGCGACGGCCGGCGCATGCGCTCCGGACGCGAGCGGATGACATGGATCGCCAGCTTGCGGATTGCTGCGGTTCTCTTTGCTGGTAATTTGCGTTGTATCAAATGAAATCGGGATCAGCGGTATGCCGCGCCCCGTTCCGTCCTCGCTGGCGTCGAAGCCTTCGGCGCGCAGTGAATGCGCGACAAAGGTCTCAGACTCAAAGTCCAATCGTCCGCTCGCGCTCGCGCAGGCGTTTACTGCGGTTGCCACGTCGATGGGGCCTGCGGTGTTGTTTCCACCAAAGGCAACTAGATGTCCTGCTGCAGCTTCGTCGGCGCCGACTCGCCATCCGCCGCCCGGCGAAGTGCCCGCAAGAGCGCCGACGGCAAATCCTTTCCCCGCTTCTCGGCTCGGCGGAGAATTCCACGACAGGCTGTGGCGCTCAAAAAGTACCGCTGCGGCACGTCGCCAGTCTCCAAGATATCCGACAACGAAGACGCGACGGCGGCGCTGTGGTACTCCGGCAAACTGAGCGTCAAGCACTCGCCAGGCGAGCCCGTAACCGTCGGGACCCGCGGCGGGAGCGGCGCCTGCGTTTTGCCAGCCGCCAACCGGAGCGGCGAAGGCGCTGCCGGCTGAGTATCCGGCGAAGCAGGCAAGCACGGCTCCGAAGTCTCGGCCTTCGTTATTCGAGAAGACGCCGGGGACGTTCTCCCAAACCACCCACTTGGGGCGGAGGCGGAAAGCAAGGCGAGCAAATTCGAGTGTGAGGTTGCCACGCTCTCCGCCCAAGCCCTCTCGCTTTCCGGCGATGCTGAAGTCCTGGCAGGGAGTTCCTCCGACAAGAAGGTCAATTGGCTCATAGTCGCCAGCGTGGATAGTGGTGAAATCGCCGTGGAGCGGAACCGATGGATAGTGATAGGCGAGTACGGCGCGCGGGAACGGCTCTATTTCGGACAGAAACGATGCGCGCCATCCGAGCGGATGCCACGCTACGCTCGCGGCTTCGATGCCTGAACATACGGAGCCGAACACGAAGCTACGGCCGTCGGCGCTCATAACCCCGCTTCCGGATGATCTGCCGCATGCTGATTGCAGCGACGCCAGTACATCGCTTCGTCGGCGCGCATGAGCTGCAGGTGCGCCACGACATCGTCGGTCGGGCACATCGCGCCCGCCCACGAACCTGCGTAGTGCGCGATGGGGTGCATGCAGAGGCACGCCAACACCTTCATGTCGTCGGACTTGTCAGGCTTCGCAGCGACGGTCGGCTTTAGGCGGCGAAAGAGGTAGTACACGCCGCTGCGCTTGCTCCGCTCCAGGAACATGCCGGTCAATACGTATTGACGGAATTTGCGTCCGCTGACGATTGAGCGCAGGAGCGTCATGGCACGGGTCTCCTGTTCGAGTCCCCATGCATCGGCACAGCCTAGAGTGCTGATATCGTGTTTGACGTGGTGGAAGGCTGGCTCCAATCCCCAATCGAATTTCCCGGCCTTCTCCATGATGAAAATGCGGCAACGCTTGGCGTGGCTGTACCACGAGTTGCGCAGCGTCCACCCTTCGTCCTCGGCGTGTCGCTCGGCTGTATTGACGCCGAACTCTTTCGTCATCGCCGCCGCGAAGGAATAGGTCGGGTGAATAACAAGCTTTTCACCCTCAAGCGGCATCGGGATGCCGGCGTACTCGCCCCGTTCTTCGGCGATCGTGCGCAGCGTGTTGCGCAACCCGGCCAAGCCGTCACCGTCAGCCACCGGCGGTTCTCCCGACCGCGACCGCATGGGTGCCGCTAGCAGGGATCCGTTGCCTACCGGCTTTCGGCGGGCGCCCGCGGCGTTTTGGCGTTTCAATTTGTTCTTGGCCAACCGTTTCAACCGGCTGTTTCTGGACATCAGGCACTCCGTCGATGATGTACTCGCAGGTTTCGGGATCGAAGGCTTTGGCGCGGCGGTAGATCGGCTCACCGTTCTGCTCCCCGACTCGAACGAGAATCGCGTAGCCCTTGCGCAGCATGTCGGTGACAATGCGGCACGCGCGCTCCACCTCGGCTGGATTTCTTTTGTCGAATGACAGCGTGGTATCGCCGGCACCGACGCTCAGGATTCCCAGGGTTCCGTCGGCGCTCATTCCTTCGGCCCTTCCAGTGCCGGCAACATCTTTTCGCTGGCAACATCCAGTACCGTGCGGCCGGTCGGCAACATGATCTGGCCGAGGAATGCACCTTCGAAGCTGAGAATGCCAACCTCGATAGCTGTAAATTGCCCCTTGATCCAGTCGCGGAGGATGGAGCACGTCGATATCTGCGCTTGATCGAGCGCCTGCGCTTCATGTTGAGCACGCGACTTGCGCATGCGCGACGGGTTGTAGGGGTGCTCCTTGAGCCATGCCGCGGCATAGCCTTTAAAACTGGCTTTGATGCTCACGTCTCGGTTGCGGTAGGTGAACTGAACAATAAGTTCGCCGGCGGCGTTGTCCGTCATCGTGCCAAAGCGTGAGCAGCCGAACCGCGTCAGCACTTTGCGGATGTCGTCGAGCGCCGACGCACCGCTGGTGGCATTTTCGTAGGGCAATGGCACGTGTAAGTTCCTGTCTTTGGTGATGGCAGCCCGCGCCTTGCGGAGCGGGCTGCGTGGTTGCCTTACAGTGCGCGAATGACGTGAATACTCGTATTCGACTCGACATCAGTGATCAGGTCGTCGTACGCCTGGCGCACGGCGAGGTCCGGACGGTCGAGCTCGTACCAGAGCTGCAGAATTCCGGCATCGTCACTGCGATTGATGCGGTAACGCAGCTTGGCGGAAATCTTGTAAGCCTTGGCGGAGCCTTCAAATACTGGCAACGCCAACTCCAGAACCTCGGGGAATTCGATCTTGTCGCCTTCATCTTTTTCGGTGTAGCTGAACTGCACGCGACCGTTGGCGAGGCGAACGGCACTATGAAACTTGGCGCTTCCGTGATCCTGGAAGTTCAGCACTGCCGTCAGCAATGAAGCACCATCGGGCTCGATAACGTCACGGCTGTTTGCTTCGACGAACTCCGCGAACTGGT
>CAYYDL010000753.1:0-1852 GCA_964470545.1 uncultured Hyphomicrobium sp.
GGGCGATACCGTCGCGGTCATGCTCGCCAACACGCCGCCGATGCTCGAAGCGCACTACGCGGTGCCAATGCTCGGCGCAGTTCTACTGACACTCAACACGCGTCTTGACCCAGCGATCCTCGCGTTCCAGCTCGATCATGGCGGCGCGAAAGTTCTCATCACGGACCGCGAGTTCGCAAACATCATGAAGCCGGCCTTGGCGATGGCCAAGGTGAAACCGATCATCATCGATTATAACGATCTCGAATTCCCGCAGACGGGCGAGGCGCTCTCGTCAATCGACTATGAAACGTTCTTGCAAGGGGGTGATCCGGATTTCAAATGGCGCTGGCCGAAAGACGAGTGGGAAGCGATCTCGCTCAATTACACGTCAGGAACGACCGGAAACCCGAAAGGCGTCGTCTATCATCATCGTGGCGCAGCGCTGATGTGTTACGCGAACGCGATCTCGACCGGGATGACGCGGTTTCCCGTGTATCTCTGGACACTGCCGATGTTCCACTGCAACGGCTGGTGCTTTCCGTGGACAGTGACGATGGTCCAAGGCACGCACGTTTGCCTCAGGTGGGTTCGTGCGAAGGCGATGTACGACGCGATCGTCGACCACACGGTGACACATCTTTCCGGCGCGCCGATTGTCATGGCGACGCTTCTCAACGCGCCGGACGATGAAAAGCGCAAGATCGAACACGTCGTCGCTTTCAATCATGCTGCTGCGCCGCCGCCGGCGGCTGTCATCGCTGCCATGACAGACGCAGGTTTCCATCTGACGCATCTCTACGGGCTGACCGAGACCTACGGTCCGGCGACCATCAACGAATGGAACGACGCGTGGAATGATCTGCCGCCCGCAGAGCGGAGCGCGAAACGCATCCGCCAGGGCGTCCGCTACGTCGCGCTCGAAGGATTGACGGTGAAAGATCCCGAGACGATGCAGGACGTTCCCGCCGACGGCGAGACGCTGGGCGAGGTCATGTTCCAAGGCAATATCGTGATGAAAGGCTATCTCAAAAACGAGAAAGCGACAGACGAAGCCTTCGCGGGCGGATGGTTCCATTCCGGCGACCTCGGCGTCATGCACCCCGATGGCTATATTCAGCTCACGGACCGCTCGAAAGACATCATCATCTCGGGCGGCGAAAACATCTCGTCGATCGAAGTCGAGGAGGTGCTTTACAAGCATCCGGCCGTCGCGTTCTGCGCGGTCGTGGCAAAGCCCGATGAAAAGTGGGGTGAGACGCCGTGCGCGTTCATCGAACTCAGGCCCGGGGCATCCGCGACGGCGGACGAGATCCTGGAATGGTGCCGGTCGGGTCTCGCACGCTATAAGGTTCCGCGCCACATCGTCTTCGCGGAAGTGCCGAAGACGTCGACGGGCAAGATCCAGAAATTCAAGCTGCGCGAGATGGCGAAAGATGCCTAAGGCGTCTTCTGCGCTTCTCTCAGTTGGATGATCGGACGGGGCTCAGACCCGATACCGCAGGTTCCGACCAGATGATTGGAACGAGCAGACGGCTCGCGATCATTTGTGCGCCTCTCATCGACAGGTGGTTGTTGTCGAAATAGAGCACTGTTCCATCCGAATAGGGTTTGCAGCGTTTTTCCGAACAAATCACGGGGGATATGGGAACGAACGTTGCGCCGTGCGCCGCCGCGATGTCATTCAGGCGCGTTTCGACGCGCGTGAATCGCTTGGCACCCAGCCTGAATGAAAAATCCTTGGGATCATGGCCTGCTGCCTTCCAACGCGCGACGGCCGCCGGGATGCCGGATGCCTGCGGCAAATCAGGAACCGGCCCCAAAACGACGACGCGATGCCCGGCGGCCTGCAGCGTTGCGACCGTGCGCTCGA
>CAYYDL010000754.1:0-5504 GCA_964470545.1 uncultured Hyphomicrobium sp.
CATAGCGTTCGACTGCCCAATGGATCCTCGGGACAAGCGCGAGGATGACAGGGACACGTTCCAAAATTCCTCAATTAGAAACTTATCCCCGCCCGTTGGCGCGGTGATAAACTGGGCGCGGTGTCGGCAGTAAAAAAAAGCCGCAAGAACGCGCAAACACCGGAAATTCCTAATTATCGCCGCGCTTCGGCCTTTGGACCTTGTTGGTCTTTTGCTTGAAACGCCGACTGGCGATACTCCGCCGGAGCTTCGTGGAGCGCGCGAGATCGCGTGCTCGCGCACTCGGACCTCCAGGCTTTCACACAGGATGCCACCCCCATGATTTTCCTCGCGCGGCTTGCGGTGTTTCTGACATTCACGCTGGCGACGCTTACGGCCGCCAGCGCCGATCAGAAACCATTCCTGCATCAGGGCATCGCCGCCGATGCCAAGCGCTATGAGGCTTATCTCAAAGCGAATTGGAAACCTGACGGCAAAACGTCGGCCGCGCTCAAAGCCCAGGCCGAGAAAGACTTCGCGGCCGATCCGCGTGCGGCTTCGCGCGCCCTCGCGAGTGTCGTATCGGCCAACGCTCAGGACTCTGCGGCCTGGACGCGCCTCGCCGAAGCGCTCCTCGCCATTCCGCCTGATCCCAACAACACGAGCGAACGCTACGATCTCGCGATCTATGCCTCCGGAGCCGCCTATATCGGCTACCAGCGTGCAACGGGAAACAAAGAAAAAGCGCACGCGCTCTACGTTCTCGGCCGCACGCTCGAAGCCCGTTCCTACTGGCGCCCCGCGATCGACGCGCTGAGCCTCAGCCTCGCGCTCGCCGACGATCAAACGACGCGCGAGATGTATGACAAACTGCGCGGCCAGTACGGCTTCCGCATGACCGACTACAAGACCGATAACGACGCGACGCCGCCGCGCCTCTGCCTGCAATTCTCCGAAGACCTGTCGCGCACGCAAACCGACGTCGCCAAGTTCATTTCCGTCGGCGGCAAAGACCCGCAGAACCTCGTGCAGGACGGCAAGCAGCTCTGCCTCGAAGGCCTGAAGTACGGCGAGCGCTATCAGGTCCAGATCCGCGCCGGACTTCCCTCCGACATCGGCGAGAAATTGCTGAAGACCTCCGACATCGCGGTTTACATTCCGGACCGAACCCCATTCGTACGCTTCGGCGGTAAAGCCTATGTGCTACCCTCGCGCGGCCAGCAGGGCATTCCGGTCACGACGACAAACACCAGCAAGATCGACGTCGAAGTTTATCGCATCGGCGACCGCAATCTCGCGACGACACTGCAGAACGGCGACATGGCGCGTCAGCTTTCGAGCTATGACGTCGATAACATTCGCGATCGTTCGGGCATCAAGGTCTACGAAGGCCAGATGGATATAGCCTCGAAGCTCAACGCCAACGTGACAACTGCCGTACCCGTCACCGACGCCACCGGCAAGCTCGAACCCGGCGTCTACGTCATGATCGCGAAGCCGTCGGAGAAGCAAAAGCAGGAAAGCTATGAGCTCGCGACGCAGTGGTTCATCGTCTCCGATCTGGGGCTCACCGCCTTCAGCGGGAATGACGGCGTCCATGCCTTCGTCCGCTCACTGAGCGATGCGACGGCTGTCGGCGGGACGGCCGTGAAGTTGATCGCGAAGAACAACGAAGTCCTCGCCACCGCCACGACCGACGATCACGGTTATGCGAAATTCGACGCCGCAATCACCAAGGGCGAAGGCGGTTCCGCACCCGCGATCCTCGTCGCGCAAAAGGGCGAAGGCGAATACGCGTTCCTCGATCTGACACTCAACGCTTTCGATCTCTCCGATCGCGGCGTCCAGGGCCGCGATCCCTCCGGCCCCGTCGATGCCTACGTTTACACCGAGCGTGGCGTCTACCGCGGCGGCGAAGACGTCAACGTCACGGCGCTCGTGCGCGACCAGTTCGGCAAATCGTCATCCGTGCCGACCACGCTGATGGTCTTCCGTCCCGACGGCGTCGAGCAAACGCGCTTCCTCATGAGCGACCAGGGCCTCGGCGGCCGCGCGCACGTCGTGCATCTCGCCAAGACCGCGATGACCGGCACGTGGCGCGCGAAGCTCTATACCGACCCGAAATCAGAGCCAATCGCTGAGCGGTCGTTCCTCGTCGAAGACTTCGTCCCCGAACGTCTCGACATGACGCTGTCGTCGAAAATCAAGGCGCTTGCGCCTGACGAGAACCAGTCGATCGACGCCGATGGCCGCTACCTTTATGGGCCACCCGCGGCCGGTCTCGGCCTCGAAGGCGAAGTCGTCGTCAAGGCATCGAACAAGGACGTCCGAGGCTATGCCGGCTATGTCTTCGGACAGGCCGACGAGTTCGTAACGCCTGTGCGCCAAGCGCTGCAGTCCAACCTCGCGATGGATCAGAACGGCAAGGTG
Source organism: uncultured Hyphomicrobium sp. (assembly GCA_964470545.1). Lineage (GTDB taxonomy): Bacteria > Pseudomonadota > Alphaproteobacteria > Rhizobiales > Hyphomicrobiaceae > Hyphomicrobium_B. Next base: position 2,410 of record CAYYDL010000754.1, read on the forward strand.
TCGATCCCGATCACGCTGCCGCAGATGCCGAAAACGCCGAAGCCACTCGAAGCTGCAATTTCCGTCAAACTGCGCGAAGACGGCGGTCGCACGATCGAACGCAACATCACCCTGCCGGTCGATCTGAAACTCGAACGAGTCGGCATCAAGCCTCTGTTCGATAATCTCACCGCACCCGAGGATCAGCCCGCCGAATTCGACGTCGTGCTGCTTGGATCTGACGGCAAAGCCGAAGCCTCAAGCAACCTCACCTGGACGCTGACTCGTCTCGATACGACGTGGCAGTGGTACCGCCGCGACGGCACCTGGACCTATGACGCTGTAACGGTGAAGCGCAAGATCGGCAGCGGCACGCTGGCCGTCACAGCCGACGGTGCTGCAAAAATTTCGCAGCCGATCCAGTGGGGCCGCTATCGCCTTGACGTCGCGTCGAACGACGCCGACGGCCCGGCTTCGAGCATCATCTTCAATGCCGGCTGGTATACGGCAGGCGACAATGTCGACAGCCCTGAGCAACTCGACGTCGCGCTCGACAAAGACAACTACAAAGCCAGCGACACCGCGAAGCTGCGCATCGCCTCGAAGCTCGGCGGCAAGGCGCTGATCGCCGTGCTCGGCACCGGCCTCGACCTGATGAAAGAGGTCGATATCGCCAAGGGCGGCGGCGAAATCGACATTCCCGTCGATGGCAACTGGGGTCCGGGCGCTTACGCCACCGCCATCCTTTATCGCCCGATGGACGAAGCGGCAAAGCGCATGCCGAGCCGCGCCATCGGCATCCGCTGGCTGCCGATCGACCAGTCGAGCAAACAGCTCAAAGTTGCCGTGACACTTCCTGACAAGGTGAAGTCCGGTGCGCACGTTGACGTCCCGCTGAAGGTCGAAGGCTTGGCACCCGGGGAAGATGCCCGCATCGTCGTCGCCGCTGTCGATCTCGGCATCCTGAACCTGACGCGTTTCGAAACGCCCGCGCCGGAGAAGTGGTTCGGTCAGCAGCAGAAGCTGTCGTTCGAAATTCGCGACTTCTACGGCAAGCTGATCGACGGCATGCGCGCCGACCGCGGCAAGCTCCGCTCCGGCGGCGACGGCACCGCGGCGCTGCAAGGCAATCCGACGGTCGAAACGGTCGTCTCGCTCTATTCCGGCATCGTCAAGGTGAAGGACGACGGCACCGCGAGCGTTTCATTCGATCTGCCGGACTTCAACGGCACCGTTCGCTTCATGGCAGTCGCCTGGAGCAACGATAAGGTCGGCCACGGTTCCGGCGATCTGATCGTCCGCGATGCGGTTGCGCTGACCGCCGCCGTTCCGCGCTTCATGACGCTCGGCGACCAGGTCGATCTCGGCTTCTCGATCCACAACGTCGATGGACCGGCGGCGCCGTACAAACTCACGCTTTCGCAGAAAACCGGCGACGATCGCAACGAGACGCTTACCCCCGTTGCCGACAAGACGGCAGACCTGAAGCAAGGCGAACGCACGATGCAGCGCATCGACTTCAAGCCGACCGAGCTTGGCGAGATCACGCTGAAAGCCGTCGTGACCGGCCCGAACGACATCGCCGTCAAGCGCGAGATGACGTTCAATGTCTTCCCGCCAGCGGGCGACATCAAGCGCACGACGATCTCCTCGCTGAAGCCCGGCGGTAAGCTCGTCGTCTCGTCCGATATTGCCTACGACCTGATCCCGTCACGCACGCGGATCAACATGTCGGTCGGACCGGCCGCGCGTCTCGACGTGCCCACGCTGCTCGCCCAGCTCGACCGCTATCCCTACGGCTGCGCCGAGCAGACGGTGTCGCGCGCAATGCCGCTCGTCGTCGCCAACGCCGTCGCGGCTCAGATCGGCATCGCGCAGGACAAGGCGCTGAAGGATCGCGTGCAGAAAGCCATCGGCCGCGTCTTCGAAATGCAGGACTCGACCGGCGCGTTCGGCGTGTGGGGTCCGTACAGCACCGACCTGTGGCTGACGGCTTACGTCACCGACTTCCTCACGCGTGCCAAGGAAGCGAACTACGACGTGCCGCGCGAGAACTTCAATCGCGCCCTCGATCGGCTGCAGAACTTCATCGCCTATGCATCCGACTTCGAGAAAGGCGGCGAAGACCGGGCCTATGCGCTCTATGTTCTCGCCCGCAACGGCCGCGCTCCGATCGGCGATCTCCGCTACTACGCCGACGAACGCATCGGCCGCTTCTCGACGCCGCTGGCCAAAGCGCAGATCGGCGCCGCACTCGCGATGATGGGCGACAAAGAACGCGCCGAGCGCACGTTCTCCGCCGCCCTCGCCGCGATGCCCGACACGCCGGACTCCGGCTATCGCAGCGACTACGGCTCGACACTGCGTGATGGCGCGGCCCTCGTCACGCTCGCTTCAGAAACCGTCTTCGCCCGCGACGAGCAGCCGAAGCTCGCGACCGTGATCGCCAAGGCCTACGAGACGCGCACCTACACATCCACGCAGGAACAAGCCTGGATGCTGCTGGCCGCGAAAGCCTTGAACGATGAGGTGAAGGCAACGACGCTCGCCGTCAACGGATCGCCGGTCAACGGCCCGCTGCTGAAAGGTCTGACGCCCGCCGAGTTGAAGAACGGCGCGCTGACGATCACCAACAACGGCGACACCGCCGTCGATGCCGTCATCTCGGTTCTCGGCGCCGCGCTGACACCAGAACCGCCGGTATCGAAAGGCTTCAAGATCGAACGCGAAGCCTACACGGTGGACGGCAAGAAGGTCGATCTCGCAAGCCTCACCGGCGGCAAGGCCGACGTGAAGCAGAATGACCGCTTCGTCATGGTGGTGAAGGTCACGTCCGACGATCCGGCGGGCCGCGTGATGGTCGTCGATCGTCTGCCTGCTGGCTTCGAGATCGAAAACCCGCATCTCGTCGAAAGCGGCGCGATCGCGAACCTCTCGTGGCTGAAATCGACGGCCGCGCCGGAGCACACCGAGTTCCGCGACGATCGCTTTGTTGCGGCCTTCAACTTCGGAAGCGTGGCGTCATCGTCGGATACAGAGAACGGCGACGCCGGTGACAACACGATCACGCAGCCCGATGGCACGTCGCAAGCAAAGCCTGCCCCCACAACGGCGAT
>CAYYDL010000755.1:0-2496 GCA_964470545.1 uncultured Hyphomicrobium sp.
GACGTGCTTTAGGAAATCGAGCTGTTCGTCAAGAACTATAGCTTCCGCGGTCTGAAGTCGCTGCTCGGCGCAGCCGATTTCGACAAGGCTGGTGACCGCAACTGCGGGCTCGCCGCCAAGGACGACGTGGAGCGCGAGGCGGCGCGAACGGTTCTTTCGGGACTCACGCTTCAACATCTCTATGACCGGCCGCTGACCGACGACGAGGGTCAGGTCGATTCGGTCATGCGGATCAACTACGACATCGCGCGGGATACGTTTGCCGAGCTCGCGCCGAAGACGCTTGGCGAGGTCAAGAACATGCTGCTTCGTGCGAAAGCCGCCGAAGCCAAGCGTATCGGCAAGGCGCTTACTGGCGTCATGGCGGCAGCAATCGCCAAGCTTATGGACGTGCACGAGCTGGTCTATGCCGCGAAGAAACTGAAGCGTTCCGGCAAGGCGCGCACCCTCGTCGGCGCGCCCGGCACATTGTCGTCGCGGCTGCAACCCAACCACCCGACCGACGATCTCGATGCGATGACGGCGCTCGTCTATACGGGCTTGTCGATGGGCTCGGGCGATGCGCTGCTGGGGCTCAATCCGGCGATCGACACGGTCGAGAACATTACGAAGGCTTTGCGGCATCTCGATAAGCTTCGCCGCGAAACGGGCGCGCCGACACAGATCTGCGTGCTGTCGCACGTCAAGACGCAGCTCGCGTGCCTCGAGAGCGGGGCGCCGGTCGAGATCATGTTCCAGTCGCTGGCAGGAACGGACCGCACGCTGATCGAGGAATTCGACTGCACGGCCGACGTCCTCGATCAGGCCTATATGACGATGGCGAAGCATGGGCCGCTTGCCGGCGTTGCCGATCAGTTCATGTATTTCGAGACGGGCCAGGGCAGTGAACTGACTTACGGCAAGCACAACGACATCGACATGACGACGACGGAAGCGCTCTGCTATGGGCTCGCGCGGCGCTACGATCCGTTCATGGTCAACAACGTGACGGGCTTCATCGGGCCTGAGACGCACCGCTCGAACTTCGAGATGATCGTTTCGAACTTGCAGGACCATTTCATGGGCAAGCTCTTGGGCCTGCCGATGGGCATGGCGCCCTGCTATACGCTGCATTCCGAGATCACGATGGAAGGCCAGCAGATCGCAGCGGAATTACTGACGGCCGCGGGTGCCAACTATTTCATGGATGTCTATTTGTCGATCGACCGCATGCTCGCCTATTTCGATACGTGCGGGCACGACGATCAGACGATGCGCGAAGTCTACGAGCTGACACCTGCACCGGAATTCCTGGAATGGACGATCGAACGCGGGCCGAACTGGGGCAACCCGAAAATCTTCTGCTCGGAGGAAGAGTTCGAGCGGCTTCGCAAGAACCTTCCGGCAGCTTATGGTTTCGAAAGTGCCGGGCCGCGGCCCACGGAAGAGGTTTCGCGCGCGATCAAGGCTAATCTGGCGGCGGCGCGCGAGGCGATCTATGCCGAGGTCACGCCGGAAAAGCTCGGTGGCATCGATTTCCGGCGCGTCACAACGTCGGCGGAAAGCAAGGAAATCCATCTTTCGCATCCGGATCGCGGGGCGAAACCTGCCGATGACATGATCGCGGAACTCGCGCCGGAAAGCGTTGACGTGCAGATCATCGTATCGGACGGATTGAGTGCGGAAGCCGTGCATCACAACATTCCGGACCTGTTGCCCGCTTTGCTTGACGGCTTGAAGGAGCAGAGCATTTCAGCCGGCAAGCCGATCCTCGCGCCGTATGGCCGGGTGAAACTGGCTGAAGCGCTGGGTGATGCGTTGCAGCCGAAGCTCGTGATCAATCTCATCGGGGAGCGGCCGGGTGGGGATGCGCTCGCGTCGCGCAGCCTGTCGGCGTACATCGCGTATCGCCTCGACGATGACGCGAAGAAAGCTGCGGCCGATTTCAGCGGCAATCCGGACGTTCGCTACGAGTACACGGTGATTTCGAACATTTATTCCGGTGGCCTGCCGCCGAGCGAAGCCGCCGTCCAGATCGCCGAACGGGTCAATCAGATTTTGACGACGAAGGCCGCGGGCAACCGGCTAGAGCGGGCCATCCACGATCGCTCGCACAACATGCGAGTGGCGATGGGTGCGTGATCATTCTCGAACGCGTGAGCATCGCGAGAGCATTCGAGGATCCAGCACGAAACTGCCGGAGGCTCAAAGTTGCGTCTTCGACGAGTTTGCGCCGGATTTCCGGCCTTCATTCGCTTCGCTCATCCGGCCGAAGATGACGGTTAAAAAGTTCGGCCTCTTGACCTTTCTCCCCGCACACCGCTTATGTGCCTTCACCAGCTGGCCGGGCGGCCGCTGCCGGACTCACGTGTGGCGAAACGGGCTCTAAAGGCTCGCGAGCAAAGCGTCCGGTGGAGGAAAGTCCGGGCTCCCAGAGAACACGGTGGCGGCTAACGGCCGCCGGGGGCGACCCCAGGGAAAGTGCCACAGAGAACATACCGCCTCCGCGCCTTCGGG
>CAYYDL010000756.1:0-5020 GCA_964470545.1 uncultured Hyphomicrobium sp.
AGACTGCTTCGTCGATAAGCTCTTCCGCCCCGTCGCAAGCCTTGGTGCTCCGTTGATCAGCGCCCGATTTCCCCGCGCCTATCTCGACTTGAACCGAGAGCCCTACGAACTCGACCCCGAACTGGTCAGCGAGCCGCTGCCGGCACATGCCAACACCCAATCGATCCGTGTCGCCGGCGGCTTGGGAACGGTCGCCCGCATCGTTGCCGATGGCGAGGAGATCTATCCGTCAGGACTGAGCCTCGCGAGCGTCCTGGCGCGGATCGAGCAGCTCTATTTTCCCTTCCACACCGAGTTGTCGCGTCTGGTCGCCTCGACGCGTGAAACGTTCGGCTATGTCGTCCTGATCGATTGCCACTCCATGCCATCGACAGCAATGGCACCGGGAGGCGCCCAGCGGCCCGACATCGTCATTGGCGATCGCTTCGGCGCATCCGCTGACCCGCGACTGACGCTGCTCGTGCGTGACGAATTCCAGCGCCGGGGCTTCAAAGTGCAGCTGAACCGGCCCTATGCCGGCGGTTACATCACCGAGCATCACGGTCGGCCGGCTCGCGGTACGCATGCCATTCAGCTTGAGATCAACCGCGGTCTCTACATCAACGAGCTGACGTTCGAGGAGAACGCGGGCTACGCGCGTCTTGCGGAAGCTCTGATCGAGATCGCCGCGAGCCTCTTCCAAGAGGTGCCCGCATTGCTCGATTATCGCGCGGCTGCCGAGTAAGAACCGAGACCGCGCGATTCACCATAGAAAAAGGGCCGTCCGAATTCCACGAACGGCCCAAGTCTAGGGAGGAAACGCCCAAGGAGGGCTGCGAAGCGCGAGCGGAGCTCACATATCGCACTGCAAAAATTAAAGGTGCAGCGCATCACCAACAAATGCGATTTGCGCAGATCTGATTATCCTAAATTGCGGAGCTCATTCTGGCGCCGCTAATCCCTCTGCTGGCCGCAACTCATGCGCGCAGCAGGCCTCCAATACAGAAAGGCCGTCCGAAAGCCGAACGGCCCAAGTCTAGGGAGGAAACGCCCAAATTGGGCAGCGAGAGCGATGAAGCGTGTCAACGCACCCGCACCATAACGATGAGCTGCTTCGACAACCGCCGCAATCTCTACGCGTATGACCCTAGCACATTCGCCAGGATCTGTATCTGCGCCGCCACAACTTACGTTACTAATATGTATCTAGTTCAACATTGCGGTATATGGCCTTAACTGCGAAGCCTCATTGGGGCCCGAGGCAAACATTTGAAATCACAAGGTGAGCGCGTGTCGGGAAGGATGCCCGCAGCGGAATTCCAGGCCATCGTCCGCGTGGCACAGGAACTGGCCGATATTTCAGGGCCCGTTATCCTCAAACATTTCCGCAAGCCGATGCCTGTGGAAAACAAGGCCGTCGGCGGCGCGTTCGACCCGGTCACGAAAGCCGATCGCGGCGCCGAGAAAGCGATCGTGCAGGCGCTCGCTGCAAGATTTCCCGATCACGGCGTCGTCGGCGAAGAATTCGGAACGAAGCCTGGGACGTCCCGGTTCAAATGGGTCATTGATCCGATCGACGGCACGCGGTCTTTCATCATCGGATCTCCTCTTTGGGGAACCTTGATTGGAGTGCTCGAGGACGAAAAGCCGGTCTTCGGCCTTGTGGACCAGCCTTTCACCGGCGAACGTTTCTGGTCTGGCGACAAAGCCGCCTATCAAAGCGTTCGCGGCAGCCGCCCAGGCCGCATCAAGACTCGCGAATGCAACCGGATCGAAGACGCCGTCCTGACGTCGACACACCCTGACCTCTTCGAGAGCGCAGAGCAGAGCGCGGCGCTGACCGCGTTGAAATCGAGAGCGCGTCTCACCCGCTATGGCGGCGACTGTTACGGCTACTGTCTCCTCGCTGCGGGCTTCGTCGACATCATCATCGAGGCAGGACTGAAGCCTTATGACATCGTTGCGCTGATCCCGATCATCGAGCGGGCCGGCGGCGTCGTGACGACATGGTCGGGAGGCGATGCATCGAACGGCGGCGACATCATTGCGACCGGCAACCCGCGTCTGCACGAAGACGTCCTAGCTCTGATCAACAAGCTTTAGACCCGTTCCGACGGCAAGGTTTCAATGCCCATGTACGCATCGAAAGCCGCCCAGAAACGCTGCCGTATCGCATCGGTTTCCATCAGGATTTCATGCCGCGCGCCGGGCATCAGGATGTGGCCGCCAGATTTGAGATCGACCGCGAAATCCTCGATCGCCTGCGTGGACACCACGCGATCGGCGCCGGCCGCGAACAGCATCATCGGCACGCACACGTACTTTGGATAATCGCGCCGCGATAGCATGGCGCAGCTTCTGAGCGCTGCCCGGAGCCAGCCGATCGTCGGCGATCCGAGCGCGAGATCGGGGGCTGCTTCAATAATCGATTTGATGCGCGACCAGCGCACCTCGTCGGCGGACAGCCTGTTGTTCTCGAAGACGGTGAGATCGGTGGGCTTGTCGTTCCCTCCCCGGACGTAGGCCGTCGCAAGCCCGACTATCGAGGCCAAATCTGCATAGATCCTGGCAAGGGGTCGGGTTGCGCCCAGCATTTCCGGATGAATATCGATCATCGGCGCCAGCAGGATCATGCGCGCAAACGGACTGGCCTCGTCCTGAGCACCGCGCAAAAGAATGTTGCCGCCAAGCGAATGCCCGAGGCCGATGAACGGCTCCGGCAGGGCCGGCCGTACGATCTCGTCAATGAAGAGTGCAAGATCGCGATCATACTCAGTAAAGGCGACGACATGGCCTTTGCGCCGGTTGGACAGGATGCGCTCCGAGCCGCCCTGCCCCCGAAGGTCAAAGATCGCGACGGCAAAGCCGCGCCGGCGCAGGTCTGCGATCACCTCGAAATACTTCTCGATGAACTCACCGCGCCCCTGCACGATGACGACGGTCCCGCGGACCGGACCTCGCGTCGCTTCCCACAGCGCCGCCCGAAGCTTCAGGCCATCATACCCGTCGAAAGCCGACACCATGGCGCCGCTTGGGACTGGATTGATCGAGAGAGAGACGAGTTTCATCTACCGCTTTCACGTCAGCCAGTTCAGGCAGCCAGAAGGCCGCATCGATACCATACGAAGGAAGAGTTGGAGCCTCTTGAAGCGCTTTTTTTCGCTCCCTACATTTTTTCTGCGGCTGCCGCGAAGCGGGGCCGCACAGGAAAGACCGAGCCTGTTGGCCGGTTTGTCTACATGTCGCTTCTTAGGAGGATATGTTATGCGACACGCTGAATTTGCGCCTTTTTATCGTTCCGCTATCGGCTTCGACCGCCTCTTCCAGCTTCTGGATCGTTCGGTGAACTTCGATAGCGAATCCACTTACCCCCCTTATAACATCGAGCGTACTGGCGAGAACGCCTACCGGATTACCTTGGCCGTGGCGGGCTTCTCTCAGAATGAGTTGAAGATCGAAGTCAAAGAGCAGACGCTCTCGATCGCCGGCGACAAGGTGGCCGAAGAGGGCGAGAAGGCTTATCTCCATCGCGGGATCGCCGCTCGCGCGTTCGAACGTCGCTTCCAACTCGCCGACCATGTCGACGTAACCGGTGCGAAGTTCGAGAACGGGCTCTTGCACGTCGACCTCGTGCGTAATGTACCTGAGAGCAAGAAACCCCGGACGATCGCCATCAACACGGCGGAGCCGGTTCAGCAGCTCGAAGCCAAGGCAGCTTGAGCCTTCTAAAAATCGGTTACATTTCCTTCAGCGGCAGTCGCGTCATGGCGGCTGCCGCTTTTGCTGCCCTATAGGCACGACGTGCCAGGAAATTTTGTTGCTCGATCTCCGCTTCGAGCTTGCCGAAGACGGTTGCGGCGGTAGCTGCGTCTTATCGCTTGTGCCGCAGTGTCAAATCTGTAGAATTTGCTAGATAGGTCAACATTGCTGTCCTTTGTGCGTCGCCGGGCGCCCCTGGAGAACAGCATGGACAATTCGAGATCGGCCGTAGCGTCGCTTTACGGCATCCGAACGGCGACGTGGGAGACATTCAGGTGCTTGAACTTGGGACATGCAGTTTGCAAGGCCGTGACATCGGCAGCGGGCTCCATTCCAAAAGGGCGACGAGCGCTGCCGATCGAAAACGGCAGTCCCTGGCGCGATAGTCCTCTTTCGGCGCCGGGATTGCGCAAAAGTCGAAAGAAGCGCCCGCTCACGGGCACCTTCCGAAATAACGAAGTCTGAATCTGGGCCATTGGCCATACGAGGCAAGAAATGAGCGAAGGTTACCTGTCTCCGCTGGAGGACGAAATCGGCCCGGGAAGCCGTCCGGCGGCAGCAGGCCTTTTTGATCCGGCTCTGGAACGCGACGCATGCGGCGTCGGTTTCATTGCAAACCTCAAGGGGCGCAAATCACACGCCATTGTCGAGGGCGCGCTCAAGATTCTCGAAAATCTCGAGCATCGTGGAGCCGTCGGGGCCGATCCGCTATCCGGCGACGGTGCGGGCATCCTGATCCAGATTCCGCACGACTTTTTGGCGGCCGAAACGAAGACTCTCGGATTCAACCTACCGTCTCCGGGCGAATATGCTGTCGGCCACATCTTCATGCCGCGCGACGAACGTCTGCGCGCCCACTGCGAGCGGGTTTGGGCACGCTGTCTGCGGGAAGAGCGGCTTGAACTTCTCGGTTGGCGCACAGTACCTGTCGAAAACGGGTGTCTTTCGGACATGGTCCGCGACGTCGAGCCTGTGCACCGTCAGGTGTTCGTCGGCCGTCCCGCCGGCATGACCGACCAGGAAGAATTCGAGCGTCATCTTTATATGGTGCGCAAGGTCGTCTCGAACGCGATCCACGATGCCTATAAGGGCCGCGACATAGGCCATTACACCGTCTCGCTCTCGACGCGTACGGTCGTCTACAAGGGCATGTTCCTGTCGTTCCAGGTAAAGGCCTACTACAAGGACCTCTCCGACCCGCGTCTGGTGTCGGCGCTCGCTCTTGTGCACCAACGCTTCTCGACAAACACCTTCCCGTCCTGGAAGCTCGCGCACCCCTACC
>CAYYDL010000757.1:0-2017 GCA_964470545.1 uncultured Hyphomicrobium sp.
AGAGTCACCGTGACGTTCGATCCCGGCGTCCATGGCGATGGCGGCGACGCCGTCAAACTCATCGCCGCACTGAAGGCGGTCGGCTACACGGCCGCCGAGCTTGTCGAGGGCGCCGAAACGGCAGCCGCGCGCAATCGCACGAGCGACCTCATCCCGAGGCTCGGAGTTGCAGGCTTCGCGGCCGCCAACATCATGTTGCTCTCGGTCTCGGTGTGGTCGGGCGAAGTGTCCGACATGGATCCGTCGGTCCGAGATCTTTTCCATTGGGTATCGGCTCTGATCGCGCTACCGGCAATCGCCTATGCGGGACAGCCGTTCTTCCGCTCTGCGTTATCCGCGCTCCGTGCGCGCCGTCTCAACATGGACGTGCCGATCTCTCTCGGCATTCTCCTCGCGACGGCGATGAGCCTGTTCCAGACGATCGAGGGTTCGGGGCAGGTCTATTTCGATGCCGCGATCACGCTCGTTTTCTTCCTGTTGATCGGCAGAGTGCTCGACGAAAGCGTGCGCGTGCGCGCCAAAGGCGCCGCCGAAAATCTTCTGAGCCTGCGCGCGATGAACGCCACCGTCATCGCCCAGGACGGAACGGTGCGAACGGTATCAGCACGCAGTCTTCGGCCGGGAATGCGCGTCGCCGTCGCCACAGGAGAGCGCATCCCCGGAGACGGCACGATCGTTTCAGGCGCGAGTGAGCTCGACGAGAGACTGATCACGGGAGAGACGGTGCCGCGTTCCGTCACGGCCGGCGATCACGTCCACGCCGGCACCGTCAACGGCGGCGGCGTGCTCCATATCGATGTCACCTCCGCGGACGACAACACGCTGCTCGCTGAGATCGGCCGCCTGATGCTGGCCGCCGAGCAGAGCCGCGGCCTCTATGTCCGCTTGGCGGACCGGGCGGCGCAAATCTACGCCCCTGCGGTGCATGTCGCCGGATTGCTGACGTTCATCGGCTGGATGCTGGCGGGAAGCGGCTGGATGCTGGCGGGAAGCGGCTGGGAGCTGTCGCTGACACACGCGATCGCGGTTCTGATCATCACGTGCCCATGCGCGCTGGCGCTCGCGGTGCCGGCTGTCCAGGTTGCTGCGATGAGCCGGCTGTTCGATCGCGGCATCATCGTCAAGTCGGCCGATGCCCTGGAGCGCATCGGAGAAATCGACAACGTCGTTTTCGACAAGACCGGCACGCTGACTCTCGACCGTATCGACCTGATCGACGATCCGCCGATCGATGCCAAGCTTCTGGCGCACGTCGCGTCGCTGGCAGGCGCAAGCCGTCACCCTTATGCGCAGGCGGTTGTCCGAGCCGCGCGGAAGAGGGGTTTGGCCGTCGACGCTTTCGATGGCGTCCGCGAAGTGCCGGGCTCCGGCCTTCTTTATGGTCACGACGCAAAGGAAGAGCGGCTCGGTTCTTCCGAGTGGGTCGGATCCCGGCGGCAGACGGATGCTTCGCTTTGGTACAAGTCAGCGGACGGCGTGCTGACCGGTTTCCGCTTCACAGATCGCATTCGCCCCGATGCGCGTGAAACGGTCGAAGCTTTGACCCGCGCCGACTTCGGCGTCGAGTTGCTGTCGGGAGACCGGCCAGATCCCGTCGCGCGCGCCGCAGCGGCGACAGGGATAATCCGCTGGAAGGCCACGCTCCGGCCGTCGGACAAACTCCAACGCATCGGCGAAATTCAAGCGAGCGGCGCAAAGACATTGATGGTCGGCGACGGATTGAATGACGCGCCCGCCCTCGCCGCCGGACATGCATCGATCTCGCCCGCGTCGGCCGCCGACATCAGTCAGGCCGCTGCCGATGTGGTCTTTCAAGGCGAGCGCCTCGGTGCCGTCGTCGAGACCTTGAAGGTGGCGCAGGCGGCTCATCGCATGGCCCTGCAGAATTTTGCCATTGCCATCGGCTACAATGCAGTGTTCGTTCCGCTTGCGATGCTCGGATATGTCACGCCTCTCATTGCGGCGGTGGCGATGTCGACATCATCGATTGTCGTGACTGCGAACGCGATCCGGCTCA
>CAYYDL010000758.1:0-2254 GCA_964470545.1 uncultured Hyphomicrobium sp.
TACGGCATGCTCGCCGTCACCGATGCCATCGACAAGGCCGACTGGGGCAATCTCCCGAAACCCATCATCTCTCTCCATGGTCAGCCCGATGACGAAACCCACCCGACGCTTCTCTGGGATGGAGAATGGGAAGTGACATGGGTCACATTCCGGGACATGGGTGCCGCATTCGCCGTCGCCATCATCGGTATCTACATTCTCGTTGTCGCGCAGTTCGGCTCATTCAAGCTGCCGCTCGTCATCCTGACGCCGATTCCGCTGACGCTCATCGGTATCATGCTCGGGCACTGGCTCTTCGCAGCGCCGTTCACTGCAACCTCGATGATCGGCTTCATCGCGCTCGCCGGCATCATCGTTCGGAATTCGATCCTGCTCGTCGATTTCATCCGCCATGCGCCTAATCGGGATCGCCCGATGATCGAAATTCTGCTCGAAGCGGGCGCCATCCGCTTCAAGCCGATCCTGCTCACCGCTCTTGCAGCCATGATCGGCGCGGCGGTGATCCTGGCTGACCCGATCTTCCAGGGGCTTGCGATCTCGCTTCTGTTTGGCCTTGCATCCTCGACGATCCTGACCGTTCTCGTCATTCCCGCAATCTATATCGTTCTGCGAAGCAAGAAGGTTGCCTGATGCCTCAACGGGCTGCGGAGAGACAGCATTTGCTGAACCGCGCTGACCGATCTATCTTGAGAGGTGACGAATTCGGAATTGCGCTTTCGACCCCGGAGCGTGTCGATGGCAAAGCCCCGGAACACGATGCTGAAATCCAAACGCCCGCTTCCTGAACTGCTGAGGTTCCTCGGCCTCAACATGCTACTCGGCACAGCAATCGGAGTGGCATTCGTTTCCGTCGTCCTGTTGACGGACGTTGCCGGGCTCAAGGACCTGATCACCCAGTCGAGCGAACCCCTCCTGCCGCTCTTCCTGGTTTATGCCTTCAACGTATTCACGTTTTCAGGCGTCACGATGGGCGTCGCCGTTATGAGATTGCCGTACGACGAACATGCGGACGGCACCATTTGCGGTGCCGAAGGTCGGGCCGACACAAACCGCAAACGAGCGGGGTCCGGCCCAGGTCCGGAGGACCGGCCTTGACGTGGGCCGCGCGCTGGCCAGTGCCGGCCTGACATCGACACGCCTGCCGCACCTTCGAAATGCAAGCCGTGCGGGAATGGAGAAGCTATTTGAGCAGATGCTCGCCTAGAGGTTCCTTTCCGCCACAACACCGGATCAAGGACTCCCCGCTGATCGAGCGCCCATCGCCCGATTGAATGGCGACGTTTTTCTCGCCTTCATTGATGAGGCGACAAGCTTCTTCCAGAGCCGATTCGAGACTCGGGTGATCCCGGCCAATTGCGACGGGAACAGCTCCGAACGTTACGAAGAATGACATCGTCGAGGTCTCCGCGCTAACCAGACCAATTGCTTAGCATTCTTTGCGAAGCTCACGTTCTAAGATAGCTCCGGTACGCTCAAGCCGCCCGCGGAAAAATCTGCGCCCTCGCAAAGGAAAGCCCGAATGAGAAGCGCCTTGGTGGGGGAACCAAGGCGCCGGGCAAAACGCCCACCACAGTCGAAGGTAACGGGGGGATCGCTGTGGCATTTGCCCAACGCATAGGCGAATTCTGTGTTCCAATTGCCAATGTTCCGCGCTGCAGGCGACACATCGAAACCGCAAGCCGAACGTGCGCGTTAAGCTGGAATGGAGCAGGAACGCATTTCAACACCGACCGTCGACAGCGACGGACACACGTCCGTATCCTCCCGAATGCTGCAGGCTCTTGCTCCGGGCGACCGCTCAATCATTGAGCGGAGCTGCCGAGAAGTACCGCTCAGGCTTGGCGAGATCCTCGTAGAGGCGCAGAACGCTCCGAGGAACATCTACTTTCCCACGACAGGCGTCGTATCGACCATTGCCCGGTATCGCGACGGCAGTTCCATAGAAATGGCAACGATCGGCCGGGAAGGTTGTACGGGTATCGGCATCATCCTGGGTGGCAATCGGGAACTCGCAACGCAATTGGTCCAGGCTGAAGGCACCGCCCTTGCATTGCCTCTCGCGGATTTCCATCGTTTGGCGTCCAGCCTGACGTCCTTCAAAACGCTTCTGACCAATTACGCACAAGCATTTACATATCAGATCCTGATTTCGGGAGCGTGCAACGGTCGCCATTCCCTGAACGAACGATTGGCCAGATGGCTGCTGCAAATGCAGGATCGGGCTGCCAGTGCCCGTATGTCGCTCACGCAAGAG
>CAYYDL010000759.1:0-9041 GCA_964470545.1 uncultured Hyphomicrobium sp.
GACGTCGCGCTTCACGCACTCGCGATCGATGAGGCCCGCAGCCCCTTCCGACCGTCGCTTTTCACCTATCCCGACGATGCGACGCTTCCTCGCCATCAACACGTGGAGCAGGTATGGTTCGCCGGGACGCACGCCGATATCGGCGGCGGCTGGCGCGAAACGGACCTTTCCGACATCGCGCTTCTCTGGATGGTCGAACGCGTCCAGGCGAGGACGGATCTCGCAATCGATATCGATAAGCTGAAGCGCGAATGCAGGCCAGACCATCTGGGTCTTCAGCACGATTCCTCGACCAGCCGGCTCTATGCCTTCAGTCGGATCAAACCCTACGTTCGCCTCATCCAGCAGAGCCTGAATGATGCAGAGCCTGCCCGGAAATGGCGAACCAGCAGATTGGCGCGCGGCCTCGTCTCTCTGAACGAGACCATCCACGAGAGCGTGCTTCAGCGCTTTGGACAGGCCGTCAAGGAAATGCGTGGCAATGTCGTTCGGGACATCATCTACGAGCCGCGGACGCTCGTCACCATTGTAACCCCGACATCAGCGCCGGATAGCTCACCATCCCGAGATGCGCCCACAAGTGAGGCGGCGTGAGTCCCCGCTCACTGACCGCCATCGCTTGGGAGCGGTCGAAAGCCGCAGTTGTCTGGCCTACGTCCCGTGCCACATGTTTCGCTAGTTCGACGGTTCCGGACTTTGTGTACCGGGCCGCTCTGGTGTCTCCCATCGGCAAATCCGGATAACTCAAATGAAATCGCTGTTCGATCCGCTCAAGGCCGGCGCCTTCACGCTTAAAAACCGCGTCGTTCTCGCCCCATTGACCCGCTGCCGCGCCAGCGCCGGACGCGTCCCCAACGACATGATGCGCGAATATTACGTGCAGCGCGCATCTGCCGGCTTGATGCTGACCGAGGCGACGGCCGTGACCCCAAAAGGCGTCGGCTATCCCGATACGCCCGGCATTTGGTCTGAAGAGCAGGTCGCCGGCTGGAAAAAAATTACGGACGCGGTCCATGCCGCAGGCGGCACGATCCTGTTGCAGCTTTGGCATGTCGGCCGCATTTCGGATCCGATCTATCTGGATGGCGAATTGCCCGTCGCGCCAAGCGCCATCGCCGCCAAGGGCCACGTCAGCCTTGTACGCCCGCTGAAACCCTTCGTCGTCCCGCGCGCCCTCGACTTGAGCGAAATTCCCGGCGTGATCGCCGACTACCGTCGCGGCGCCGAGAACGCCAAGCGCGCCGGATTTGACGGTGTCGAAGTTCACGGCGCCAACGGCTATCTCCTCGACCAGTTCCTCCAGGATTCCACGAACAAGCGGACGGACGAATACGGCGGTCCGATCGAAAATCGGGCGCGCCTCATGCTTGAGGTTGTCGATGTCTGCATCGACGTCTGGGGTGCCGACAGAGTAGGCCTCCACCTCGCGCCGCGCGGTGACGCTCAGGACATGGGCGACAGCAACCCTCTGGCGACGTTCGGCGATGTCGCGACGGAAGTCGGGACGCGCAAGATCGCCTTCATCTGCACGCGCGAGTATCAGGGCCCGGATTCGATTGCCCCTGAGCTTAAGAAGCTGTTCGGCGGCGTCTTGATCGGAAACGAGAAGTTCACGAAAGAAACGGCCGAGGCAGCAATCAACGCCGGCACTGTCGACGCCGTCGCTTTCGGTAAGACATTCATTGCCAATCCCGATTTGCCGAAGCGATTCAAGCTCGATGCGCCGCTCAACACGCCCGATCCCGCCTCATTCTACGGTGGCGACGAGAGGGGCTATATCGATTATCCCGCGCTTGAGCCGGAAAAAGCTTCGGCCTGAAGGCGCGCCGCCGCGGTTGAACAGCCGAGCGCTCAGCGCTCGGCGTCTCTTCGAACCGACACCGTGTCGAAGGCGGCTGCAAACTCCTGCGAACCGGGCGCCGTGATCGCTTGTGTCATCCGACGGTCAAGCTCGGCCTGAAGCTGCGTGGCAGTCAGCCCCGTCACCATGCGATTGACGTAATACGCCCGCCGCGAAAAGAAATTCGAGGTCGGAGCATCCACACCCGGTCGCTGCATCATCTCAAGGCCCGTCATCGGTCCGGCCAGATTCATCAGCTCGAGTTGGGAGCCCGACAGCGAAGGACGTCCGTTCTTTTGCGCGAGATCCAAAAGCGTCTTGAGCTTCATCGCCTGTAGCATCGGCCCGATATCGCCGTCGATGTTGAGCGTGTGAATCCCCATTCCGGCCGGCGTTTTCGCATACGCTTGCTGCACGTCCCATTCAAAGGGCTGACGCTTGACGTTCGCGTACATCCGCCGCAGCACCGCGATCTTATGTTTCAGTCGCGCCCTGCGCGTCGGAGAATTCGCCGGGTCGTGATATTTCGCCGTAAGCCGGCGGATGAAAATCGCACCGCTTCGGGCAAGCTCGTTCACCGAGTTGGCATCGAGCAGCTGGCCATATCCCAGCGCGCTCGAGATCGGACGGCCGGTCTTCTTGACTGGATGAATCCCCGCTTGCGTATCGTAGGTCCCCATCCCGCCTGTTTCGAGCGCGTAAACGCGCACGACCTGCTCTTTGGAAAGTCCGAGAACCGCGGCTTCCGCCGCGTACCGCAATTTGAATTCTTTTTCAGAGACGCGCTCGGGCACAAAGTTGTAAACACGCTTCGCTGCCGCCAGATAATCCGGGATTGTCGCGAGTTCTCTCGGCGGTGATGGGTTGCTCTGTCTCTGCGCGTCGAGAAACCGATCGTATTTGAGAGCGAGGTCACCAGCTAACGATGGCCCTTTGTACTTTGGCGGAAAGCTCATCACGTAGTCGCGCGGCTCGAACGAAATATTTTTCGCCCGTTTCCGCCGACGCACCTGGCGCTTGCGTTCGACCTCACTCCAGTATGCGTCGAGCCGGTCCTCGAAATTCTGACGTGCCGTCTTCCAGATCTGAAACGCTTCGATCTCGCTGTCCGAGAGCGATGTCAAAAAATCGATCGTCGACATCGCCTGTGCACGCGGGCTCGCCGTCGGGCAAAGCAGAGCGGCAGCCGCCAGCATGATGGCGACGCCTCGAATTCGAAACAGCGATGTCATACGAAAGTAAGCCACCCGCGGTCCCATTTGCCTGTAGATAGGGGCAGTATCCGATACAGAATCAAAGGTAACGTGATTCAGCGGCGCCCGGCCACCCGGTCATTCTACACTTCGAATTGAGCCATGTTGCGAAATGAACCCGATTTCCGCCCCCAATATGGCAGCCGCTGATCTCGACGCTGTTGCATTCGAGAGGCTGGCCCGCGCGCGCCTGTCGGCAAGTCCGCCCCCGCTGAATGAGCCGCAATCGCCAGGCGATGATGACCTTAATCCCGGAACCGGGGGATTCGCTGCTGGCCTGCGGCACGCCGCAGTGCTCGTGCCCGTCGTTGCCCGCAATCCGCTGACCGTCCTTCTGACGGCGCGGACGGAGCACTTGCCGTCTCACGCCGGACAAATCGCATTTCCCGGAGGAAAGGTCGAAACGTACGATTCGGGTCCGCTTGCCGCCGCACTGCGGGAGGCGCGAGAAGAAATCGCGCTCGATGATACGTTCGTCGAGCCTGTCGGCTACCTTTCACCCTATCGCACGGGCACCGGCTTCATCATCACGCCCTCTGTCGCGCTCGTTCGGCCTGGATTCACTCTGACGGCCAATCCGGAAGAGGTCGCCGATGTCTTCGAGGTCCCCTTTGCCTTTTTGATGGATGAGGCCAACCACCAGATCCACAGCCGGGCCTGGAGAGGCGCCGAGCGCCGCTTCTATGCGATGCCGTACGGAGAGCGCTATATTTGGGGCGCGACAGCGGGAATAATCCGCACACTCTACCGGAGACTGTTCAGCGCATGATCCGCATCGTCATCGAGAATATATTTTTCTTCCTGCTGCCGACAATCATCTACATCATCTGGATCGCGTTTTCCGACAACGAGTGGAGAGGGTTAGTCGCAACCCTCAACCGCGCACCTCTTATGCGTCTTTTCTTCGCCGGCGCTGCGCTGATGATCGGAA
Source organism: uncultured Hyphomicrobium sp. (assembly GCA_964470545.1). Lineage (GTDB taxonomy): Bacteria > Pseudomonadota > Alphaproteobacteria > Rhizobiales > Hyphomicrobiaceae > Hyphomicrobium_B. The sequence continues at coordinate 4,025 of CAYYDL010000759.1, forward strand.
CGCTCCTTGTATTTTCTTCTCACACGTATAACAGCCCGAATGACGTCTACGTGCCAGCCTCAGACGAAAACGGAAAGCTCGAACCCGCTCATAGCATACACGAGCCTACACCCGCCGAACCTCAAACCACAAAGCCCTGAACGATGTCGGAAGGCGCAATCAAATGGCCGCGGGTAAGCGGCGCTTGGCTCCGGTCGCCCGCGCTGACCAAAGTGTTCGCGGCACTCGCGAAAGAAGGCGCCGAGGCTCGCGTCGTTGGCGGCGCGGTCCGCAATGCATTGTTGGATCGGCCAGTCAGAGACATCGACCTCGCGACGACAGCAACACCGGATGACGTGATGCGGCTTGCCCAAACTGCAGGATTGGCGGCCCACCCGACCGGCATTGATCACGGCACCGTCACGGTTGTCGCCGACAAACAGCCATTCGAAGTAACGACGCTTCGCCGCGACGTGGAAACGGATGGACGTCACGCAATCGTCAGGTTCACGACATCATGGGCAGCTGATGCGGCACGGCGTGACTTCACAATGAACGCGCTCTACTGCGGACCGGACGGCACCATCTACGACACGGTCGGTGGCGTGGACGACCTGCGTCGGCGGCACGTGCGTTTCATAGGCGACGCGGAGGCGCGCATCCGCGAGGATTATCTGCGTATTCTTCGCTTTTTCCGGTTCACGGCCGAATATGGCAACGGCCAGTTGGACTCGTCAGGCTTGGCAGCAGCGAACAAATTGAAAGAAGGCCTCACGCTGCTATCCGCCGAGCGCTTGCGTGCGGAAATTTTAAAGTTGTTGGTCGCACCCGCAGCCGTTGACGTGATCAACGCCATGCACAAAAGCGGCGTCCTGCAACTCGTCATCAGAACCCGGCTCGAGCCTGATCGGTTTGCGCGCTTGGCCGCGATCGAAGCCGGTCTAGGCGAACCACCCGATCCGCTGACCCGCCTTGCCGCCTTGGCAGTCACGCAACCGGACGACGCAGCGTTCCTTGCCATGCAGCTCCGCCTGTCGAACGCCGAGGCGTCGCGCATCGCCGTCGCCACATCTGCCGACGGCGCCGTCGATCCCGACGCCGCTGAAACGGCGGCGCGTGCGGCGCTCTATAAGCTCGGCCCGGAAACCTTCTCGCGCGCTGCCCGTCTCGCGTGGGCACGCTCGGCCAAGCCAGAAAATGATCCGCGCTGGCGCGCACTCGCACTGCTTCCGGATCGCTGGAAAGCGCCGACAATGCCTTTCTCCGGAAGCGACGTGCTCGCTCTCGGAATTCCGCCCGGCCCGAACGTCGGCAAAATTCTTGATGCTTTCGAGCGTTGGTGGATCGCGAATGATTTTCCGATCGATGCCGAGACGCAGAGCAACGCGCTCAAAGAGCTGGCTCACTCGGCACTTAGTTAACAAAGCATTAATTTTCACTTCACCTTGGCTTATGCTCCGACTAAGGTCCCACTCCGCGGGGTTGGTCCATTGTATCGCGTTGAGGAAATGACCTGATGAACAGCATCAGCCGCGAGCGTGAGCGTTCGCTCAAGTTCGTTCAAATCGTCTTCGCCGTCCTTGCTCTTCTCAGCCTTGTCGCAGCTCTTGCCGTCTCGATCCGAGGAACGGATTTGGGCCTGCCAGAAGCGTCCACGTTCCCCATCGCCCTCGCGTTCCTGCTGGTCGGTGCCGTGGACACGGCCCTCCTCTACGCCTGGGAGCACATTTTTGAGCGCAGTGATTTCTGACGCGCGCCGTCTTGCGGCTAGCCGCCGGTAAATACGCGATACGCGCCTTTGCCTTGCCGACGCGCTCCGCCGCAGGCGTTCGTCATACGCCTGTTACATGAATCCGGTCCTACGTTTTCCCATGAAATGCATAGACGCCTTTATGGGAAGCGTACTGACTGGGGGCCGACTTTGAGCGCACCGAACCCGGAACTGAACTACCGAACTGTCTTCATTTCCGACGTCCACCTGGGGATGCGCAATTGCCAGTCGACCGCACTCCTCGACTTCCTGAAATATGTCGAGTGCCAGAGCCTCTATCTGGTCGGTGACATCGTCGATTTCTGGAAAGTCCGGCGCGGACCGTATTGGCCCCAGAGCCACAACGACGTTCTGCAGAAGCTGCTGCGGAAATCCCGCAAGGGCACCCGCGTTACGTTCATTCCCGGCAATCACGACGATGGATTGCGGGAATACGCCGGCATGAGCTTCGGCGACATCGAGATCCGGCGGGATGCCATCCACGAAGCCGCCGATGGCAAGAGATATCTCGTTCTGCACGGCGATGAATTCGACGTCGTCGTCCGATACGCGCGCTGGCTCGCCTTCCTCGGCGACCGCTCCTACGACGCGGCTCTCGCGCTCAACGTCCCGCTGAACTTTGCGCGACGGATGCTCGGCCTCGGACACTGGTCGCTGTCGGCATTCCTCAAGCACAAGGTCAAAAGCGCCGTGAACTACATCGGCGAATTTGAGGAAGCACTCGCGGGCGAAGCGGTGCGCCGCGACGCGCAGGGCCTCATCTGCGGGCATATCCACCACGCCAATGAACGCATGATCGGCGACGTCCACTACCTGAACTGCGGCGACTGGGTCGAAAGCTGCACCGCAATCGGTGAACGCTTTGATGGCCGGTTCGAGATCATTCGTTGGAAAGAGCATTTGGCCGCGCGCGCTTCGCAGGCGCCATCCGGCCGCTGGTTTATCGAAGCCGCTTGAAACGGCGCCAAGCCGGACGACAAGCGCGCCGGCGAACGGAGACTCCCACGTGAACGCGACCGCCAAAGCCCTTGAGCCGACCAGCGTTGATCTGTTGCGCGAAGCCGTGCACCAGAATCGCGCACTGAGCCCCGCCGGCATTCTTGAGCGCACCTTTACATTCGCCTTCCGGTCGATGGTTTATCCCCCGATCTGGGAAGACCCACGCGCCGATATGGACGCGCTCGAAATCACGCCTGAAACCCGCATCATGACGATCGCCTCAGGCGGCTGCAACGTCATGAGCTATCTGACCGCGAACCCCGCCCGCATCATCGCCATCGACTTGAATGAGACGCATATCGCGCTGTTGAAGCTGAAGATCGCGGCGGCCCAGCATCTCCCCAATCACGGTACGTTCTATCGCTTCTTCGGCGCCGCCAATGACCGCCGCAACATCGCCCTCTATAACGACCTCGTCGCCCCGCATCTCGACGCCGAGACGCGCGCCTACTGGGAAGGGCGAGAATTGACAGGGCGCCGCCGCATCTCGCGGTTCGCACGGAACTTCTATCACTTCGGCCTGCTCGGACGGTTCATCGCGACAGGCCATCTCGCGGCCCGTGTCTTCGGCGCCAATCCGAAGCGGCTCGTCGAGGCCCGTTCGATCGAGGAGCAGCGCGAGATCTTCGCCCGCGACATCGCCCCAGCGTTCAATCACCCGCTCTTGCGCTGGATCACGTCGAAACGTGCATCGCTGTTTGGTTTGGGCATCCCGCCCGTCCAGTACGATGCGCTATCCGGCGGCGGCGCGCGCCCAATGTCCGAAGTCTTGAAAGAGCGCGCCGAGCGTCTCGCCACGGGCTTCGATCTCAAGGACAATTATTTCGCCTGGCAGGCGTTCGGACGCTCCTATCCGGCACAGGGTGAGGGTCCCTGCCCGCCTTATCTGGAAAAGGCGAATTTCATGGCGGTCAAAGCCCGCGCCAATCGGATCGACGTCGTCCACGATAATATGATCCGCTTCCTCTCGGGCGAGCCAGCCGAAAGCCTCGACCGCTATGTCCTTCTCGACGCACAGGACTGGATGGACGACGCCGCATTGAATGCGCTTTGGCAGCAGATCACGCGCACGGCTCGCCCCGGCGCCCGCGTCATCTTCCGGACCGCGGGCGAGGAAAGCATCCTGCCGGGCCGCGTCGCCGACGTCATCCTGAACCAATGGCGCTACGACGCCGAGAAATCGGCGGAGATCCACGCCAAGGATCGCTCGGCGATCTACGGCGGCTTCCACCTCTACATGAAGACAGCTTGACCGGCTCCATGGCTGAAACTGCAGCGAGCGCGATGGATAGCATGTATCGCTATCAGCGCTACATCTACGACCTGAGCCGCCGCTACTATCTTATCGGCCGCGACGAGATGATCGCCGGCCTCAAACCGCCGATCGGCGGCACGGTGCTCGAGATCGGCTGTGGCACCGCCCGCAATCTGCTCCACGCCGCGCGCCGCTATCCGAACGCCAAATTCTTCGGTCTCGACGTGTCGGAAGAAATGCTGAAAACGGCGCGCGCTGCGATCGACCGCAACGGCCTCGCCCACAGGATTTCAATTGCGCAGGCAGACGCCACGACTTTTTCGCCGGATGCCCTCTTCGGTCTTGAAAACATCGACCGCATCTTCATTTCGTATGCGCTCTCGATGATCCCGCCCTGGCAATCCGTCATCGACCGCGCCGTTTCGCAGCTCGCTCCCGACGGCGAATTGCATATCGTCGATTTCGGCACGATGGCTGCGATGCCTGCTCCGGCACGACGCGGCATGCGTGCGTGGCTGACGAAATTCAGCGTCACGCCGCGGCTCGATCTGGATGATGTCATCCAGGAAGCCGCCCGCCGCCATGATCGCAGCGCGGCTTTCCACCAAGGCCGCTTCGATTACGCGGCCCATGCCTGCATCGGCCCCAAACAACGATAAGCTTGGCACCTTTCAAAGGTGCAATCAGATCGCGCATGAAGGCTCTCGATTCCAAGCAAATGCTGAAAGGCTCTAAACGACAGACTTAGCTGACGTGCGGCCCGTGCAATTGCCGTAACGCCTGTTCGATGCGCCGCCAGTCTTCCGCGAGGCGCTCATCGGTTTTTTCGTACTTCCGGACCATTTGCGCCGCCTCCGCGAGCGCCTTCGCTCCCTGTGAGCTGTAAAGCTTGCGGGCGTGATCATGGATTTCAACGGCATTCATGACTGAACCTCCCTGGGCTTCTTTTCTGGCCACTTTCATTTAGGGCAGATGCCCCGTGCTCCCAAACCCTCAAATCCGGAACAAGCACC
>CAYYDL010000760.1:0-1949 GCA_964470545.1 uncultured Hyphomicrobium sp.
GTTCCCTCCTCGAATCCGACAAGCCTCTGACGGACGAGAATGATGCCGCGAACAACCCAATAGATTGATCCGCCGTCGAGCAACTCGGCCTGACGTTTCGGTGTCTGAAAGGTCCGATGATAGGCGCAGTCGATGCCGTCACGGCTTTTGCGTCGCCGATGCTCCGTTTGCCAGGCTGCAAGGTCTTCGATCGTGCTGACGCCTACGCAGAGTTTGACGAGATGAAGTGTCATAGGCGGCGTTTTCGCATGAGGCGCGACGACGGCGCAACGGTCATCAAGGTTTGGAAATGCAGCTGCCCGCATACTGAGCGAAAACGGGCTGCCCAAAGAGGCCGAAATGCCGCGAGTGGACAGCCGGATATTTGCCTGTTGCCGGATCGCGATCGTAGATCGTGGTGAGGTTCAAAAATCCTTCGTTGACGACCTCGATGAAGTGATTGGCGTTGATCGCGCGCACGATCTTGAGGCCGTTGGCCGGCTTGCCTCCCAGAATAAGCGACGCCGTCTGCCGGTCGAGATCTATCTTGCCAATCTCGAAAGAGAGGTCGGCCGGTGGGGAAGCCTGATATTTCCCGGCGTTATAAGTCCAGGAATAGCCCTGATTGAAGTCACACGCGAAGTGGCTCGGATAACCGTCCTGGGCCGATGCCGCTCCGCCCGCGACGACGGCGGCGAGAAGCAAAAGCCCCATCCCGAAATTGCTCATCGCCATCATCCGCAGTCCAGAAAATCACCTCAAGCAGCACATCGGAGCGCCGACCGCCGAAGCAATACGACAGGGAGCCCCTCGTCAATGCACCACTCACCTGCGAGAGTACTCGAAGTTTGCCTTGAGCCTGCCCCGGAAATGTTATGAGCATTGCACTTTGCCACTGTTGCGAGCCGTGATGCGATCTTTTGTGCTTTTCCTCCTTATCGTTCTGGCGCTCGCCTCATCGAGCGCCGCTGATGCTAAGAAAAAGCCGAAAGCGGACACGCCCGAAGACAAATTGTCGTGCAAGCAGATTACTGGGCGCATGCAGGTTCAAATCATGGAGCTTCGAGGTTTCAGCAGCCGCCAGCAATCCTCAGCGCTGTCACGGGGTATACAATCGGGTTTTGCGGCAACGTTCGGCAACTTGTCGCACGGCGTCGATCCGCAGGGCGACTATGCCGCCGAGATCAAGAAGCTCCATGTCTTTAACCAGCGCCTCGTTGAAAAAGGCTGCAAAAGCTATGATCTCGACGCCGAACTCAACAAGAAAGAGATCGACGACATCCCGGCGCCGACCATCCTGCCACCCAAGAAGAAAAAACCCGCCGCCGCACACAACCCGGCGCAGTGAAACGCCATCCGTTCCGATCGCGTCCGGGCTGACCACGACGGCATTCCCCTATAAAATGACCGGATGATGCATGCTTCAAACCCGCCCGCAGCGACCACATTCCCATGGCCGCCCGTGTTGTTCGTTGTCGCCATCGCTTTGGCCTGGCTGCTGACCGTCATTGCCCCTCTTCCATGGCCGGGGCTCGACGATACGCCTGAACATTGGATCGGCGGTGCTTTCGGTGTGGCGGGTGTGTTGCTGATTGCCTCGGCGTTCGCAACCCTCGTTGGCCATCGCACGACGTATTTGCCGAACCGGGCTTCGACAGCACTCGTGACGACGGGTCCGTACTGGCGATTCCGCAATCCGATTTACCTCGGCGAAGTGCTGCTCCTCCTCTTTGCGGCGGAAATCAGCAAATCGGTCTGGTTCGTCGCGGCCGCTTTGCTTTTCGGCGTCCTCGTCACGATCCTGCAGATCATCCCCGAGGAGCGCCATCTCGAGGCGGCGTTCGGTGATGAATATCTCGATTACAAGGCGCGATCGCGGCGCTGGATTTGATATCTGATCGTCATGAGCACGGACTATGCCGAAATGGAACGGGAGTTTATTGCTGGCCTCGCCGAGGACACGGGCCGAG
>CAYYDL010000761.1:0-7170 GCA_964470545.1 uncultured Hyphomicrobium sp.
GTTTAAGATAATGGAGATATCAACGAATTTCCAGGGCGGTGGTTCCCGCCCTGGATTGAGACGAAAGTCGGATCAGGCGCGGCTCGGCGGCGCCGAGACCCTGACTCCTGGAGCAGGCCGCTCCAGAAGAACTTCTCTACGAAACCGGAAAAGCTTGGCGGGACGGCCACCGGTGCGCGTTTTGACGTCTCCCGTCGGCTCTACGAGGCCCGCGCCTTCGACAAGTCGCCGGAAGTTCTGTTTGTGCAGGTGCGGACCGAGAATGGCTTCCACGGTCTTCTGCAGTTCGTAGAGCGTAAATTCGTCCGGCATCAGCTCGAAGACAACCGGGCGATACTTGATCTTCGCACGCGTACGACTGATCGCGGTCGCGAGGATCCGCCGATGGTCCGCCTGCATCGGAAGTCCAAGCTTTGGCCGGTCCGTCCATTCCCGGGCGGCGACGCGCCCATCGCGGGCGGCTTCGTCAGCCAATCCCGCCTCGTAGAGCAACTCGAACCGCTCCAGAACTTTTTCTTCGTCCCAAGACGTACCATTGAGGCCGAAGCAGATGCGCGCACGATCTGCCCGCGCGATGGAAGACTGTGATGTCGACGCCGCAGAAGGACGTTCAGCCCACGCCTTGAGCCGCGGCTCGATATCCCTCGCAATGATCTCGGGCCGCCCCCGACGCCAGTCTTCCCACGGGAAGTACTGATACCAGCTGCGCCACAGCCCGTTCGTCAAACCATGATGGCCGATCGCCTGCGTCAGGGCGAGGTAGCCGATCGAAACAACATGTGGACTCGTGTCGTCGGGGTCCGCATGGCGCCCCCGATCGGCAAACGTGTAAAGCTGTTCGGCATAGCCGAGCTCCAGGCCCGTCTGATCCTGGACCCACGATCTAAGGCCGCTCTCGAGAGTTCGATGCTCACGCGGATTAAATGGTCCGTACGGCAACACATCTGTTGCACCAATGCTATCCGGCTCTCCACGGACGACTAGCGCAACAGGCTCGTTCTCGGACACGGCGACGATCGCCGCGTTAAGGCCGATGCCAACCGATAGCTCGTAGTCCTGCTCATCGTCAGGAGCTCGCTGAGACTTGTCGGGCGTCGGTTTTCTCCGGCCAGAAAGTTCCATGTTCATGTGTGTGTTCCCCGTGCTCCCCATGAGGCGAGCTAGTCGCCGATCATGGCGATTTTCAGATAAGCCTCGGAACGAAAACCGCGAAACAGCCGCAAAAACGCCAGATTGTCAGTGCGGAGACAAATCCACGAACCTTGCAATAAAGCGTGCCTGGGCATCACCTGCCGATACGGGTTGCAATACGGCTAAGACGCTATGAAGTTCCGAAGGTAACTCCGGATCTCCAAAAAAAAGTTCCGCCTCCGCCTTTTCAAAGCCCGCGAGACGCGTCGCCTCGTAATACGCCGCAATCGTGTCAGCCTGCTTGATAGCAGCGGCGGCGCTCACGCTTAGTTCGCGAATTTGGAAGCGGCAATAGATCGCTTGGAGGAGCTTGAACTCAAAAGATTTATAGTCCAGCCCGATGGCGGTCTTGAAGGGACTGATGAGGTCGCCAATGACGTATTCGGGTGCGTCATGCAGCAACGCCGCAAGAAGCTCGTTCGACGTGAAGTCAGGCCACAGGGCACGAACGATATCCGTGACGATAAGGCTATGCTGGGCTACCGAAAACGCATAGTCGCCTTTCGTCTGGCCGTTCCATCGCGCAACCCGCGCCAGTCCGTGCGCGATATCCTCGATCTCGATGTCGTTCGGATCGGGAGATAGCAGGTCGAGGCGCCGCCCTGAGAGCATCCGCTGCCATGCCCTTGGCGTTGACGAGCGTGAGGATATCATAGTCCTGGGATCTTCAGTTTTTTCTGTAGCTTTGCACATGCCCCATGACGGAAGCACGTAAGGAGATGATCGTTCACCATTCCGGTCGATTGCATGAAGGCATAAAGCGTCGTTGATCCGACGAAACGAAAACCGTCGTTCTTTAACGCTTTGCTCATCCTCTTCGAGATGTCGGTTTCCGCCTGAATGTCTTTTGTTGATGTAATTGCATTGATGACTGGGCGGCCATCAAGAAAGCTCCAGATATATTGCGAAAATGGCATGCACTCGGAAAGTGCTAGGTAGGCTCTCGCATTCGAGATCGTAGCTTCAATTTTTGCCCGATTGCGAATGATGCCTTCGTTTTTCATCAGGCGGTCAACGTCGCGTGCAGTGTAGCGCGCAATCCGTTCGGCATCGAAATTATGAAACGCTGCTCGAAAATTCTCGCGCTTGCGCAGGATCGTGATCCACGACAGCCCAGCCTGAAATCCCTCGAGTACAAGTTTCTCGAACAAGGCGCGATCGTCCGTCATCGGAACGCCCCACTCGTTATCGTGGTAGCGGATATATAGGGCATCATTGCCTGCCCACGGGCAGCGATTAACCTCCTTCGCTGTCGTCATGGGGATGGGTGTACTGTCGACGCGCGTGCCGCAGCCGAAACGCGATAGCGATTAAGCGCATCGGCGTCTGGAGTGACAACAACGCCAGCTGCGGTGAGCGGCTGACTTTTCTCTTCTGCTTCGACCGCGCGATCGAGACGAAGCATCGCAATCGCCGAATTTCCATCAACCGTTCCGACGTGTCCGATAGCGACGTCTCCGAGAAGGACGTCTGTATCGGTCGTGAGCGGAGCAACGCCTGCAACCTTGATTGCACGCTTGCGGACGATCGTCTTGTTCTGCATCCGTGCGACGATTTCCTGTCCGACGTAGCAGCCTTTGCTGAATGACACGCCGTTGAACAGATCGAAATCCGCTTCGTGCGGATATGCATCGCCGAAGGCGTAATCTTTGCCGCCGTCGGGAACGCCGAGTTGGACGCGAAGCGCATCGTAGGCAGCGAGCGAATCACCTGGTTCTCCGCCGCGGATTGGATGAGATATCTCACTCCTGGCCAAAAGTCTTAGGCCGAGCAATGGCTGTCTTGGATCGACGTAAGCAACGCCGCGCTCTTTGAGGAGCGTCGCTGATTCGGCGCCCCAAATGGCGTAGACCTCATAAGATGCCGAAACGTCCGCGATCGCGACATCGGCGCGAAGCTTATACATCGTCAACCGCTTCACGAGATCGCCGGCTTTGGAGCGCGCGACGTCGAGCAGATAGTCCGCTCCATGACGAATCACGAAGAAATCGAACAGGATCTTGCCTTGCGGAGATAGCAGTGCGGCGTGCCGCGCTTCGCCTTCGGTCAGCGCATGAAGGTCGTTGGTCACTAGCCCCTGCAGCAGCTTTTCACTGTCGCGACCGGTCACGCCAACGACGCCGCGATCGGTAAGATGCGCTATCTTTTCAGACGGCATGGGCTCACGCCTCGGTTGCAAACGGGGAGAGAGTTACGTATGCGGGGTTCTTCCCGATGGCAAGCCCGAGGAGCCCCGCGCAATGGCTGAGACGTTCGACCTCGTGATCCGCGGCGCGACCGTCGTCAATCACGATGGCGAGGGAATCCGCGACATTGCCGTTTCCAGGGGACGGATTGCCGCCATAGGAGACCTCCGGAACGTTTCCGCTCCCGAGGTTATCCTGGGAGAGGGCCTCCACGTTTTGCCAGGCGTCATCGACACGCAGGTCCATTTCCGCGAGCCAGGCCTCGAACACAAGGAAGACCTGGAAACCGGAAGCCGCGCTGCGGTTGCGGGCGGTGTGACGGCCGTCTTCGAAATGCCCAACACCAAACCGCTGACGACGAGCGCCGCGATGCTTGCCGACAAGGTCCGGCGTGCACGTCATCGCATGTTCTGCGACTTCGCCTTCTTCGTCGGCGGCACGCGCGACAACGTCGCCGACATTCCGCTCTTCGAAAAGCTCGAGGGATCGGCCGGAATGAAAGTGTTCATGGGATCATCCACCGGCGATCTGCTGGTGGATGACGGAGTGACGCTCGACAAGATCATTGCGAAGATCTCCCGGCGCGCATCGTTTCATGCCGAAGACGAGGCACGCCTCAAGGCGAGAATGCATCTGCGGCGTAAAGGCGATCCGTCTTCGCATCCCGAATGGCGCGATCCAGAGGCCGCGCTGATAGCTACGAAAAAGCTTGTCGGACTGGCCGAGAAGCACGGCAAGCGTGTCCACGTCTTGCACGTCTCGACGGCGGAGGAGATGGAGTTCCTCAAGGATCATAAGAACTATGCGACGGTTGAAGTCACCCCGCACCACCTGACCCTCGAAGCACCGGAATGCTATGAGCGTCTTGGCACCTACGTTCAAATGAACCCGCCCGTTCGCGATGCGCGCCATCGCGCTGCGATCTGGGCGGCGCTCGAGTCGGGCGTCGTCGATGTGCTGGGCTCCGACCACGCGCCGCATACGCGGGAGGAAAAAGACCACGTCTATCCCGACACGCATTCCGGGATGACCGGCGTGCAGACGCTGGTGCCGATCATGCTCGACCACGTCAATGCCGGACGCCTCACGTTGCCACGTTTCGTTGATCTCACGAGCCATGGGCCGCAGCGGCTCTTTGGCATTCGCGGCAAGGGCCGCATCGCGGTCGGTTACGATGCGGACCTGACGGTGATCGATCTTGCGCGCACCGAGACGATCACCAACCGCTGGATTGAGAGCCGCGCCGCGTGGACGCCCTATGACGGTGTAAGAGTGAAGGGTTGGCCCGTCGGGACCTTTGTTCGCGGCCGGAAGGTAATGTGGGAAGGCGAAATCCTCACTCCCGCGCAGGGGGAGCCCGTCGGCTTTCTCGAAGGCTACGTAGGCTGAGGGGAAGGAACCTGCGGTAATTCGCAACGAGGCGCTTCATCTTCCCGATGACATGCAAGTCAAAGCTCGGTGGGAGCCGCGGATTTCAACTTCCCTTCTTGAACACCGTCCATGTGCCATCGGCCGCGATCACCAGACGCCACCAGAGCCACCGCTTTTTCTCCCGCATTTCCGCCGCCATCGCAGGCGTGACGAGACGGTAGAGATCGACCTGTTCGGAAGGCGTCAGCTTGTCCAGCGGGCGCTCGGCAAGATACGGCCAGACATAAATCAGATTGTTCTCGATGTCGTTGCCGAGCGGTAGTGCAACCGGCGGCATCTCCAGAATCTGGATGATCGCCGCAAGCGTATCGCGGCCTTGCGGATCCTCCGATCTGTCCTTCAGGACTTTGATTGGATCGGATCGCGGCGAGATTCCCATATCCGGAACGGAGCCGCTGACGTCGAATGCGGACTTGAGTTCCTCAATATCGCCCGAGCGGGCCGCAGTCAGAAGCACATCACGCAGATCCGCGACGTGGGAGGGAAGCTTCGGACCGTCGCTGCCGTCTTCGGCGCGCGACCCCGAGACATGGACAAGTGCGGCGCCCGCCACTACGAGTAGAATAAGGAGTGCTGCTTTTTTGCGAGATGCCAGCCGTACCAACAGCTGATGTCTGGTCCACATCGCCCGGGGGAGTTTTCGCCGTTGTTGTTGCACCTTCCGCTGACCTATGAAGCCATGGAGGATGCGGGCGTGCCAGTCGCCGGCGGTTTCCATTTCCGACATCGAGCAACGTCCCCTTGCTGAGTTACATTCCCAATCCGCTCATCATCCCGGTCGGTTTGATTGTGGGGATGCTCATCGCGGCCCCCGTCGGCCCTGTCAATGTCCTGTGCATCCAGCGCGCCATCGAGCGCGGATTCTGGGGCGGCATAGCGGCCGGCATCGGATCGGTAACCGGCGACGCGCTTATCGCTCTTTGCGCAGGCCTCGGCGTCGGCTCGATTTCGGGCGTCGTCGAGACGCATCGCGCTGTGATCCAGGTGATCGGCGGGCTCGCGCTTGCGGCCTTCGGTCTCCGCCTCTATTTCAGTGCGCCACGGCTGAAGGTAACTTCCGAAGATGAGCCGCCGGCGCGGCTGAAGGACTTTGTCTGGGACATCCCTCAGACATTCTTTCTGACAATCACCAATCCCGGTGCGGTTCTTGGCCTTTTTGCTGTCTTTGGAGGCATCAGCACCTTCGTCGAGGTGCATTCGACGATTGATGTCCTCCTGCTTGTCGCGGCCATCGCCAGTGGCAGCATGCTGTGGTGGGTCACCCTATCAAACCTGATCGGGCGTTATCGCCACCACATCAATTTGCGCGCCATCAATATGGTCAACCGGATCGCGGGCCTGCTGCTCGCGATCTTTGGAGCGGTGTTGATCGCCGAAGTGATCTGGAAGGCCGGACACTTCTAATGAATGGCCCGCCTTATTGATCGCGACGCGCCAGAGTGAATTCCCCCTCGACGACCCGCTTTTCAAGCCCACGCGTCAGATGAATGACGGCATCCTCTCCATAGATCGCGACAAGATCGGTGAGTGCCGTGAAAAGCGCCGCATATGCCATCTGCTGTGGCTCGACCCCCGTGTCTACGCCCTCATCCCACGCGGCGAGGATGAGATCGAGCGCTTTCAATGTCGGATTCTTCGTATCGAGATCCTCGAAACACTGCATACCGTTTACATTCCTTCCCTCAGCCTGACCGCAGATCGTCGGCGGCCCCCAATCAGTGTCACCTAGCATGAGCTTTCGCGATAGGTCGTAGCTGCCACTATTCACAGTAAACCAGCCCGAAACGGCGTGTCGGCCCGTTAAGCCATTTTGGCAGCCTCATCAGTTCGGATAGGCCTTCAGCAATCCATCAGAAAGGTCGGAACCTTCGGAAAGAAAGCGGGTGATGGCCGTTTGCGCGGAAGGGCTGCAGGTATTGTACGTGCGGCTATAGCTGCGATACCCCTGGTTGAAGGCTCGAGTCAGTTTCGCGCGTCGGAGTGCGCTCGATCCCTCGGCGTTCATCAGATCGCGCATGCGGTCACGCCAGTATTGTCCTTCGTTCGCACCGCAAAGCTCGCGAAGATAGTGAATGGCACCCAAAACCTCGGAAAGGCGAAGCAGCCGGTCGTCGTAGGGCTTGCTGTCGGACGCCGCATTGGCAAATCCGCACGCCATGCCGAGGATGGAGACTGCGAGAAGCGCTTGGCCAGCATGGCGCAGGTGATGTTTCACGTATCGACCCAGCTCGTTGATGTTCGTGCGGCGAATCCGGCAGTGTTTATATTCGAGATCCATGCGTCACAAAAAGGACGATCCCACAGTGTGCGCGAGATATAGCCTGACATCTCCACCGGAAGCGGTGCGCACATTCTACGACGC
>CAYYDL010000762.1:0-4211 GCA_964470545.1 uncultured Hyphomicrobium sp.
GAATCCGAGAACCATCGTCAGAACGGTTGCGAGAGCGACGAGCGAATAACCGACGAGCGGGCGGCGGCAGCACACGGGAAGCGCCTGCGAGACCATGCTGAGCGCGGGCAACACTATGATGTAGACCCAGGGATGTCCCCAGAGCCAGAACAAGTGTTGCCAAAGCAGAGGCTGCCCACCGGTCGCGGGATCGAAGAAGTGCGTGCCGAAATGCCGATCCATCCAGAGCAGAAAAAACGCCAAACTGACCGCAGGAATTGACAGAACGCTCGCGACGGAAATCGTCAGCGTGCCCCAGCTCATGATCGGCAGGTGGTTGATGGACATCCCCGGCGCTCGAAACCGGAGGATCGTCACAATGAAGTTCACGCCGCCGAGTGTCGTCGAGATTCCGAGAAAGATGTTCGCCAATGCGTAGAAGTCGATATTGGGTCCAGGGTCCTGCTCGATCGACGCGAGAGGCACATAATTGAACCAGCCCGCATCGGGTGCGGCACCGATCAGGAAGCTCGCATAGAGGAAAACGCCGGAAAACAGGAAGACCCAATAGGTGAATGCGTTGAGGCGAGGGAGCGCCATGTCTCGACAACCCAGCAGGAGCGGCTGCAGGTATACGCTGAAGCCCGTCAATATCGGGAGGGCGTACCATAGGATCATGGTGATCCCGTGCATCGTGAAGAGCTGATTGTACTCCTCGGGCGTCAGCACGTGCTCATTGGGCTGCGCGAGCTGAATGCGCATGATGAGCGCTTCGATTCCACCAAGCCCGAGAAAGATGAACGCAGTTACGATGTAGCGGATGCCGAGCGTCTTATGATCGACCGTCGCAAGCCAGCCATAAAGGCCGGGCTTCGATTCCCAAAAGGATCGCAGACGTGCGGACAGTTCCGGTCTGCCGATGGCTTCAACGACTTTCGGTACCCGGTCATATTCGATCTCTGTCACGAGCATTCCTCAATTGAGCGCTTCGAGATATGTTCTGACTTCCGCAAGTTGCTGTCCGTCGATCTGCAATCGCGGCATTTTGCTGCCGGGCTTCACGTGCTGAGGATCGGCGATCCAGCCCGACAAATATCCAGGACGGTTTGGAAGAGTTCCGGCGGCGATTGTGGTGCGGGTCATCAGGTGGGTAAGGTCTGGACCAACTCGTCCACCGGCGCGCGTCCCGCGGACGGTGTGGCAAACGGCGCATTTCTGCATGAAAACATTTTGGCCGGCGCTCCCGATCGATTTCTCCGACTCGCTCTGAAGCTGGTTCTTTCGCCAAGCTTCGAAATCATTTTTCGACGTCGCTATTATCTTCAGGCCCATGTGCGCGTGTTGCAGACCGCAATATTCCGCGCATTGTCCGCGGAAGGTTCCGGGCCGATCCGCGAGAATCCATGTTTTGTTGATCTGGCCAGGAATGAGGTCGGTTTTTCCCGACAGAGCGGGGACCCAAAACGAGTGAATGACATCCGCGCTCTGCAAACGGACCGCAACCGGCTTGCCGACGGGAATGTGAATTTCGTTGGCAGTGGTGAAGATCTGGGAGGGATCGCTGCTGAGGTACTTGATCTCCCACCACCACTCGTGTCCGGTCACTTCAATACTCACGGTGGGTTTCGAAGGCGGTGCGGCCACATCGGCCAGTGTCATCATCGTCCAGATCGTCACCCCCAAAAGAACGGCGGTCGAAAGGATCAAACCGGCGTAGACGACGGCTACGGGATTGGTGGCGCGCGAAACTAATTCGCGCTCTTTCCAGGCGGGCGAAGCGGGACGATTCCACGACTTAAGTGTTGCGAAGAGAAGAAGGCCTGTGACGATGACAACCACGATAATCGATATGGTCAGGACGCCCCACGTCAGCGTCGAAACGTTTCGCGGGCCAGCTCCGAAGAGGTAATTCAGGGGCGCGTTCGCTCGTGCAGGGGCGCAGTAAAACTGCGCCAGGAATGCTCCGATCAGCCAGATCGTGCGGCGCGGACTAAGCCAGCCGCTCAACCCCGCTCGTAATTCCGGCCACATGAGTTTTGCATCTCCTTCGCGGCAGAGTGACTACTCTTGTGGTTTTTGGCCGTCGGCGAACTTTTGCGTGTACTGCCACGGGTTGGGGACGGCTTTTATTTCCGAGGGCACCTGTTCGATGGCAGGCGAGGTGCTGGAGGTCGTCGTTCCCCATTGAGAGACAGGCGCGTCACTCAGATTTTTGATGTAGGCGACGAGATCCCAGATCGTATCCTCAGGAAGAACGGTGCCCCAGGCCGGCATGCCGTTGGGGCGTCCCTGATAGATCGAGAGGAAGATGTTTTCCGGCGACGATCCGTAGATGAACGCGCGATTGCTGAGGGCTGGGCCCATGCCTCCCCCGCCATTTCCCATATGACATCCGACGCAGTTGAAACTTGCAAAATCGTCCATGCCGCGTTGGGCGGCTTTTTCGTCGGCTGGAGGAGGATTGAGTTTCGGCCGGGCTTCAACCGCGCCCGGCGTCAATCCGCTGACAGGCACATTGAGCAACTGCGCGGGCGATATCGTCGTTCCGGCGTTGGAGGAATCCGTTGGCGGCGGCGGCTGGGGATTGTTCGTATCCGCGTTGGCCTTGTCCTGTCCAAAGGCTTGCGCTGAGAAGAGTGTCACCAGCAGCAGCAGGCCAGCGCCGACAGTCACATTCATGGGCTTTTCAGGGCGCATTCATCGATCTCCTTTATGGAGCCAGATAAACATTACTGGGCGGAGGCAGCTTTTTTCTGGTTTTTCGGAAGAGCGAAAACGTTGAGCGTCGCTCCTCCAACGGTTGATGCGGGCAAGTCTTGCATTGCGCCTGTGAAACCGAGTGCGCCGTTGCGAACGCGCGGGTCGATCTCGGCGGCGGCAACAGCGCCTGACCATCCGCCGACACCGGAGATGATTGCAACGTACTGAGTGCCATCGGAGCCGGAGAACGTTACGGGCTGGCCGATAAATCCCGAACCGGCGCGGAACTTCCAGAGTTCTTCGCCCGAGTTCGCGTCAACGGCCTTGAACCATCTGTCCATGGTTCCGTAGAACGCGACGTCCCCGGCAGTCACCAGAGCGCCGCTCCAGACGGGGAATTTCTCTTTTATGGACCAGACCTTTTTTCGTTGCACGGGATCCCAAGCCATGAACTCGCCGCGATAACCGCCGGGACCGGCATACATGTCGACATCTGCGCCGACGTAAGGTGTTCCTTCGATATAGCCGACGTTCGATGTCTTGAAGTTCATGCAGAGATGTTGGTGTGGAACGTAGAGCAACTTGGTTTTCGGCGACCAAGCGGATGGTTGCCAGTCCTTCGCGCCGGGAGCTGCTGGGCAGACGTTACGGACGGTTTTGCCCAACGACGGCGTGAGAGCATCGTTGAGCACAGGACGTCCTGTGTTCAGGTCGACGCTTTTGATCGAGTTGACGTAGTCATAGGCGTCCGCGGATATCACTTTCCCCGTCGTGCGATCGATGACGTACATGAAGCCATCGCGTCCTGGATGGATCAGAACCTTGCGAAGCTGATTATCGATCGTGAGGTCGACGACTACAGCTTCGTTGATTTCGTCATAGTCCCAAAGATCGTGTGGATCCGGTTGATAGGCCCACTTCGCCATTCCGGTGTCCGGGTTGCGCGCAAAAATCGTCGAGCCGAAAAGATTGTCGCCGGGGCGTTGCTCATGGTTCCAGGCGCCGGGATTGGACGTGCCATAATAGATGAGGTTGAGATCTGGATCGTAGGAGATCCATCCCCAGACCGTGCCGCCACCGATTTTCCATTTGTCCGGTGGCCACGTCTTCACGCCGAGATCTTTGCCGTTCAGCCAGTCGTAAGGGCCTTTATAATCCTTTCCGATAAGGACCTCGTCGTCGGGGCCTGTGGAATAGGCGCGCCAAACGATCTTGCCCGTTTCTTCGTCAACCGCTGCTAGCCATCCTCTGACGCCCATCTCACCGCCGGCGTTTCCGACCAAGACCTTGCCCTTCACGACGACAGGCGCCATCGTTATGGTCTCGCCCTTATTGATGTCGCCGAGCTTCGTGTGCCAAAGCTCCTTTCCGGTGTTTGCATCGATCGCGACGGAAAATCCGTCGAGTGTATTCAAAAAGATTTTGCCCTTGTCGTAAGCGAGGCCGCGCGTGACGACGTCGCAGCACGCGACACCCTGTGCGGCCGGATCGGGTTTCGGCGCGTAGCTCCATTTCAAATCGCCATTTGCGAT
>CAYYDL010000763.1:0-4379 GCA_964470545.1 uncultured Hyphomicrobium sp.
GATGGCGGCATCTGGTTGATCAACAGCTACATCGCGGAATATCCTGGCGCTGCGCTCTTTCCGCATGAGCCGCGCCGTAAGCGGCAGCTTCTTTTGCACGCCAGCGAGATCCATAAAATCGGTATCGCGGTCGAGCGGAAAGGGATGACGCTGGTGCCGCTCGAACTTTATTTCAATGAGAAGGGGCGCGCCAAGGTGAAGCTTGGTCTCGCTCAGGGCAAGAACCACGCGGACAAGCGGCAGGATGCGGCCAAGCGCGACTGGAACCGGCAAAAAGCGCGCCTCATGCGTGAAAAAGGCTGATGTTGCCTTTGGTGCGCAGAGCTGGCGACCGTGTGGCTATGAATGGAAACAGAGCAAATGCAAGCAACCTCGCCCTGGCCGGCGCCGGTCGACGATAACGGGGCCAGGCATCTGATTGCCGGCACGCGATTGCCGGACATTGCTCTTCCAGCGACGCGGGGTGCCGACGTCAATCTTGCGCGGTACCAGGAGCGCGCCGTCGTTTTCGTCTATCCGATGACGGGGACACCCGGTGTCGCCAATCCGCCGAACTGGGACCTCATTCCGGGAGCTCACGGCTCGACCCCTGAAGCGGAAGGCTTTCGCGACGCCTATTCCGAGCTGGAACTGATGGGATACGAGGTCTTCGGGCTCAGCGCGCAATCTTCGGAGGATCAGCACGCGTTTGCCGTTCGTGCGGGCGTTCCGTATTTACTTCTGAGCGACCAAATGTTGGCCTTTGCTGACGCACTCGAGCTGCCTCGGTTTTCCACTGGAGGCGCCACTTATCTCAAGCGTCTCACGATGATCGTCCGAAACGGCGTTATCTATCGGGTTATTTATCCGGTCTACGAGCCCGCCCGGCACGCGCGCGAACTGGTGACGTCGCTCACATCAACTCTTGCGCGATAGCGTCGAAGACAGCGTGAAACATCTCGGTTGTCAGCCGCCGCGTGTTGGTATTGTAGCGCGAGCAATGAAAGCTATCGTACAGCACTAAACCTTTTGAAAGTTCGTGGCGTGCGCCATGCGCGAACGGATGAAGCGACTTCCTTTTTTCTAAAGCGGCGAGCGTCTGTTCGTGCGCGATCCGCCCAAGCGCGAGAATGATTTTAAGCTTCGGAAGTGTTGCCAGCCGCGCCTCAAAGAACGGCCGGCAATTGGCAATCTCTTTCGGCTCCGGCTTGTTTTCAGGCGGGACGCAGCGGACGGCATTCGTGATCATGCAGTCGCGCAGCTTGAGGCCATCGTCCACGCGCGCATGGTATTCGCCTTCGGCAAATCCGTAATCGATCAGAGTACCATAAAGTAGACCGCCGGCATAATCCCCGGTGAACGGACGACCCGTGCGATTGGCGCCATTACGTCCGGGCGCGAGGCCCACAATCAACAGGCGCGCGTCGCGGGTTCCGAATGACGGCACGGCGCCGTTGAACCACTGGGGCTCCTGAAGCTCATTTTCCTTGCGATAGGCAACAAGTCGCGGGCAGCGCGTGCATTTCGGAGGAGCCTCAGGGCCAAATGGAATTTTGGCCGCTGCGGCGCCCATCGATCCGTGCTCTTATCGATTGCAGACGGCTCAGACCTCTTCTTCGGCGAAGTCGTCGTCACCCTGATACGTCGGCTCCCGCGATGCCAAAGTGGCGCCGCGGCCTGAGTGACCTCGCCCTTCACGCGTGGAGCGGCCGCCGTTGGGGCTGCCGCCCCCGCCACCGCCCTGTGCTCGTCCGACTTGGTCTTCGAGCTCGGCGAGATCGATGAATTGGTCGGCTTGGCGGCGCAGCTCATCGGCGACCATTGGAGGCTGCGTCTGCAGGGTCGAAACGACACTGACGCGCTTGCCCTTCTGCTGCAGAGCCGCGACGAGGCTGCGGAAATCTCCATCGCCCGAGAAAATGACGATGTGATCGAGGCTATCGGCCAGGCGCATGGCATCGACCGCCAGTTCGATGTCCATGTTGCCTTTGACTTTCCGCCGACCCGTCGTGTCCGTGAATTCTTTCGTCGGCTTCGTCACCATCGAGAAGCCGTTATAGTCGAGCCAATCGATCAACGGGCGGATAGACGAATATTCCTGCTCCTCCGCGAGGGCCGTGTAATAGAGCGCTCTGATCAAGTGGCCCTTCTGCCGGAACAGTCCCAACAACCGTTTATAGTCGATATCGAACCCCAATGACTTCGCTGTGGCATACAAGTTCGCGCCATCGATAAAGAGGGCGATACGTTCGGTGGGGTAAAAATGCATTGTCGTTTCCTGAGTAGAATTCTCACTAAACAGCGTCCAGAAACCTCGCTTAGAAGATCGTTGAGAAAACCACTTCGCTCCAGGCTACAAGGACTTGATAATCGTGGCGGATGGGCTTTCTACGGCGTAGAATTCCGCCCTTGCAAGGGCTATCAGATTTGCGTGTCAATCAACAATTGTGACAAATAGTCTGTATCGAAATTTATGCATCAAATTTTCAGTTTTACCAGCTTCTTTTTCACCGATCTAGAGTCCCCGCACTTGATAAAGATGATTAAACGTGGCAAGGAGGCACCAACGTGGCGCTGAAAGGCTGTCTCGAACCTTCGTTTGCGCCCATAACGCCCCTCTAGAGCACTGTTTTTACCAAGGGAAGGTCCAGCCCATGGCTCGCGTCACCGTCGAAGATTGCGTCGACAAAATTCCAAATCGGTTCGAACTGGTGCTTCTCGCAGCCCACCGCGCGCGCGCGATCACAAATGGAAGCGCCATCACGATAGCGCCTGACAATGATAAGAACCCGGTTGTCGCCTTGCGCGAAATTGCGGAGCGCACGCTCTCGCCCGACGACATGCGCGAAACATTGATCTCATCGATTCAGAAGAACACGGAGGTCGATGAACCTGAGGCGGTCGCCGCACCGTTGTTGCCGCCGGAGAGGCGCGCGCCGATGCTCGGACGAGACGATCTTTCTTCCGATACGCAGGTCGATGTCATGACGGAAGAGCAGCTTTTGCGCGGACTGGAGAGCATGACACCGCTCGAGCCTTCGGCCAACATCGGCTCGGGCTCGGGGCCGCGCGAACGGGATCGGGATCCACGCGACCGTTCGCGCTGATAAGTCTGCGGAGAAATCCCGCTCGCGACATCACGCACGTCCTGTTCCACTTTAATCCGTCCTGCGTCTTCGGTTACGCTTGCGCCCAGAAGGAGTGCGGCGGGTCATGATGCGGCAATACGAACTCGTCGAGCGGGTTCTCAAATACGATCCGAAGGCGGACGAGGCGTTGCTCAATCGCGCCTATGTCTATGCCATGAAGGCGCACGGGAACCAGAAACGTGCGTCCGGAGCTCCCTACTTTTCCCACCCGCTGGAAGTCGCAGCGATCCTGACGGATTTAAAGCTCGACGACGCGACGATTGCGACGGCGCTTCTCCATGACGTGATTGAGGATACCGATGCGACCCGGGCCGAAATCGATCAGATGTTCGGCCCGGAGATTGGCACCCTCGTCGATGGCCTGACGAAGATCAAGCGGCTCGATCTCGTATCGAAGAAGGCAGAGCAGGCGGAAAATTTCCGTAAGCTTCTCATCGCGATTTCGAGCGACATCCGCGTGCTCCTCGTCAAGCTGGCTGATCGCTTACACAACATGCGCACCCTCGAGCATATGAAGCCCGAGAGCCGGCGGCGCAATTCGGAAGAAACTCTCGATATCTACGCGCCTCTTGCCGGAATGATGGGCATGCAGGCGCTTCGAGAGGAACTCGAAGACCATGCCTTTCGTTGGCTACACCCCGAGGCCTACGAGGCTCTCACAGAAAAGCTCGCGGATATGCGCGAGCGCAATGGGGGCCTGGTTGAGGAGATCCGCCAAGCGATTGCCCGCAAGTGCGAAGAGGCCGGAATCAAGGCGGATACGTCCGGGCGCGAGAAGAAGCCCTACTCCATCTGGAGCAAGATGGAGCACAAACAAATCAGCCTTGAGCAGCTCTCCGACATCTATGCATTTCGCGTGATCGTCGGATCGATCGCAGACTGCTACAGGGCCCTTGGCATCGTGCACACGACCTGGAGTACGGTTCCGGGCCGTTTCAAGGATTACATCTCCGCGCCGAAACGAAACAATTATCAGTCGATCCACACGACGGTCTACGGTCCGAGGCATCAGCGCGTGGAGCTACAGATCCGTACGCACGAGATGCATCACATTGCCGAGTACGGCATCGCTGCGCACGCGCTTTACAAAGCTCAACAAAACGGCCTGATGAACGGTCATGGCGTTGACCAAGATGAAGAGGTCGATGACAGCCCATACGGACGCCTGAGAAGCATGATCGCATCGCTTCTTGAAGCGGCCAATCCAGAGGAGTTTCTCGAGCATACGAAACTCGAGCTGTTTCACGATCA
>CAYYDL010000764.1:0-2662 GCA_964470545.1 uncultured Hyphomicrobium sp.
GTTTCGAGATCTCGGCTTCGCACAGAATCAGCGGCGCAAAAGAGGTTTCGACCTGAATACCGTCGGACCACTCCAAAAATCCGTAGACAATGTGCAAGACATTCATGCCGGTTTCTTGCAACCAGGTGCGGCATTTCGAGAGAATGGCGTTTAGTTTCCGCTCCAGGTCGTCGGGGAGAAGCAGTGTCTGAATGTCATTGTCAGTGTGCCGCCCATCGACATGTTCCTCGGTCGGCATCGGGAGTTCGTAGGATGGTGCGATGCCGTTGATCCGCGCATGCTGGACCAGGTTAATTTCTGCTTTCTTGGTGCGTTCAGGAAAATTGAGCGCTGCGCGAACCCGATCCTTCAACGCCCGTTCAATGTTGCGGGTGCGATCGAGATAATCGTCTGCGTCTCGCTCAACGGACCCTATTTCCGAAAGATACTGTTCGTCGGTCAGACGCGCGTTGATCAGAGCATCACGAAACACGCGCATCAGTTCGTCGCGTGGATCATCGTCAATGTCTGGCAACGGGACCAGACGCATCTCCTGGCCATTGTTGAGCTTATAAAACAATACCTCCGGAAGCTCGTCGACGACACGGATGTGCGAATTGGAACGAGGATTGAGACGGGTCGCGATCAACGGGTTACGCCGGCTCAAATCCAGTAGCTTCGGGCGTAGATTTTCGAGCTTTTGCCTTACGAGTTCATCGAGTTCGTCAGCTTGCATTGCCCCCCGCACCAAATCCTTAACCCCCCGAGTTCGCCAGAGTCGGCTCGTTGGTCGCTGGTATCTTTCTCATTACAAATTGTGCCGACCAGGGCTCATCCAAGTCAACCGCTTGCCGTGGATTGGGTCTCGACAATCTTCATCGGTCGAATCCTGGTGCAGCGTCGATTCGCAAGCAAGGGCCGCTACCAATAGGGATCGCTTGCTTCTGCGGCACGAGCCCAACCGAACCTTGGGCGGCCTCGACGGCTAGCCGTCAGCACTTTCGTTGGGGGTTGACGATCGCCTTCAATCGCCCGCCTAACATTTCGCCTCGACTAATGTCGATTGTCGCAGTTTCCAGTCGACGGTTATGTCCGGCAACTTGGTGCACTGTGTGTACACCTTCGCTGCGATTCAGTGCGGCATGATGCGGATAGAGGAGCGTCAGTCGGTTACATTTGTAAAGCTGACCATAAGCCATCATCTGGTAGACATCGCCCTGGGACACACCTTGCTTAGGGTCATCGATACGATCTGCGATCCGCTTCCACTTTGTGTCGATGACCTGCACAATCTCGTCGCCACACTTTACCAGTATGTCTGGTCGCGTCCGGAACAGGCCACGGCCATCTGCCGCTTCAAGGCAGTAGAGTAGTCCGCCTTGGCTCACTACGCGGAAATCGGTATTTGCCAAGGCGCGCCTGAGCGTCCGCGCTACATACTCCTCGAACAGCGTGTTCATCTCGAACAGAAGCGAATAGCCGTCGTCGCTCCCTGCGGACGTAGTCTGAAACCGCTCGCCGAGCAACAGGCACGCGAGGTTGAACAACTCGCGCCAGCGGACGCTGGTTCGATCGAGGACGACCTGATCCCAACGTAGAGCGAAAATCGGCTGGGTGGCTATGTCGGCATAGGCGAATGTTAACTCGCGCAATCGACGCTGATTGTCGGCGCTCTGCGCGATGCCGGCGAGCTTGACCACAGCAGCCTTCATTATCTGGTTGAGAGCAATATCGTCTGTCAATGCGTCGTAACGGCAGGCCAGCCGCGATGGGTCGGCCGCAAAAATCGTGAATTGGCGCGTCACGTCGAGTCGCCCGCGGAGCACTGCCAGGTCGTCGATATGTTCCACATAGCGTCGCGGCATGCCTTGCCGGACGACATCGACCAGTTTCTGCGAAAACAGGTGGATTAGGATTTCGAGCAGCGTCTCGTGCTGCACGTCCAGCGACGTGACTTGGCCTGCATCGATCTTCAGGTCGAGCGCGACGGCGAGCATGTGGACGAGGCGGCGGCGTATATCGCCGCGCATTGTGGCGCCATCCTCGCCCTGAAAATCAATCTTGGGTAGGATTTCTAGCGCGCAGCCTTCAGCGGCAATCACGCCTACGACGCCTCGGGCGCGAAGCCCCTTGCGACCATGTTCGAGTACGCCGCCGCCGCCCCGGCCCGCGAGCGGGGACTCCGCCGCAACTTTGGAAATTCGGTCGGCTGCCCGGGCCGGGATTTCATCGTTCGCCCCGCCGTAACGGATCGTTTCCCATTCCAAGATCGTGCGACGGATCATCCGACAGCGAAGTCTTCGTAGGAGAAGGCGTCGCGGACGCTCCATCGGAAGCGCGGGGCGGCATCCTCACCGCCGCCCATGCCCTTGGGTGCCTGTAGCCGATGGCGATTCATGAAGCGTCCTTCGCGGTCGCCTTCGCCGTCATCGCCATCACCGAGAACCGCCGCGACCTTTGTCCAATCCTCGTAGAAATACTCGGCAAGGAGCGGGATTATCTTATGTCGCATGACCTCATCTACATCGGCGCGGGTTCGGCACCCAATGAAATAGGCATGGCCGATCTGATGTTCGCGATCGAATAGATACTCAATTCGTTCATTGATCGTGGTAAGCAGCGCAGCGAGATTGACATCGTCAGCCGTGCCAAGCAGTGACGGATCCGGCATCAGTTCGCGGAA
>CAYYDL010000765.1:0-2067 GCA_964470545.1 uncultured Hyphomicrobium sp.
CTCGCCTCTCTCGACATATCGACCGGCGAATTCGAGGTCTCGGAAGTCTCCGGGACCGACCTGTCTGGCGAGCTGATCCGCCTCTCCTCCAGCGAAGTGCTCGCATCCGATAATCTCTTCGGCAATGACATTTTCACACGCTCGGTCGATTATTCCGGCGGCAAGACAACGCCCATTCCTTCCGCTTATTTCGACAGCGCTGCTGGTGCGCGCGATCTCAAGGATTGCCTGGGTGTGGCGGATCTCGCGGGCTTCGGCACATTCTCTCGCGGTGAGCTGGCCGCGATCGGTGCCGTCCTGAAATACGTCGACTTGACGCAAATGGGTCGTAAACCCCTCATCCGCGTGCCACGCCGTGCGGGTGGCACATCTCTTTTTATCGACGCCGCGAGCCGCGCCAGCCTCGAACTCGTGAAAGCAGCCTCCGGCGACAAGTCATCGACGCTTCTCGCCGCAATGGATCGGACGATCACGGGCGGCGGCGCCCGCGAGCTTCAGGCCCGCATCGCAAGTCCTTTGATTGCACCCGCCGCCATCGAAGCGCGGCTCGACGCCGTTTCTTTCCTGGTCGACGATCGGCGGCTGATGGACGACGTTCGTTTTCGCCTGCGTGGAACGCCCGACCTCGCCCGTGCTTTGCCGCGTCTCTCATTTGGGCGGGGCGGACCACGCGACCTCGCCTCCGTGCGAGACGCCATCGATGCCGCGAGCGAGGTCGCAGGCATGCTGGCGCGTGCACCGCGGCCGTTGGCGTTGCCGCCTGAGCTGCAGTCCATTTGCGCACGCCTTTCCGCCGTCCCGGAGACGCTTGCGAGCGCGCTTCGAAATGCGCTCGTTGATGATCCGCCGCTTCTCCGGCGCGATGGCGGCTTTATCCGCGAAAACTTCAATGCCGATCTCGATGCTGCGCGAACGCTCCGCAACGACAGCCGCCGCGTCATGGCCGAGCTTGAGGCGCGTTACATCGAAGAGACCGGCATCAAGACGTTGCGTGTCCGCCACAACAACATTCTGGGTTTCTACATCGAGGTGACGCAGCTCAATGCCAAGCCGCTGATGTCGCCGCCGTTGTCGGAGCGATTCCGCCATCGCCAGACGATGGCGAATGCCGTGCGCTTCGCGACTGCGGAACTTCTCGAAATCGAAGGGCAGATCGCCTCGGCGAGTGAACGTGCGCTCAACCTGGAGCAAGAAATCTTTACAAGCTTGGTGCAGGACATCACCGCGGCGACGGACGTACTCGGTGCCGCCGCCGCGGCGCTGGCCGAACTCGACGTCTATGCCGCCCTGGCGTCGCTTGCCCTGGAACAGAGCTATGTCCGCCCGGTCATCGATGAAGGCTCCGTCTTCGACGTCCGCGGCGGCCGGCATCCCGTCGTCCAGCAGGCGCTCGCGAAACAGGCGGGCGCAGCCTTCATCGAAAATGATTGCATTCTCGGACGCCGCAAGACGGACGTTGAAGCACCGAGCACAGACGAGTTGCCGGACGCCCGCATCTGGCTTGTCACCGGACCGAACATGGCCGGCAAATCAACCTTCCTCCGCCAGAATGCACTGATTGCCGTTATGGCTCAGATGGGCTCCTACGTACCCGCCCGCTCCGCGCACATCGGCATCGTCGACCGTCTCTTTTCCCGCGTTGGCGCCTCAGACGACCTCGCCCGCGGCCGCTCGACCTTCATGGTCGAAATGGTCGAGACGGCGGCGATCCTGAACCAGGCGACCGAACGCTCGCTCGTCATTCTGGACGAGATTGGCCGCGGTACCGCCACCTTCGACGGCTTATCGATTGCCTGGGCGACAGTCGAGTACCTCCACGGCGTGACCAAGGCCAGGGCACTTTTCGCAACCCATTACCACGAGCTGACCGCTCTCGCGCGGCGTCTTGACGGCATAGCGAACGTTACGATGGAGGTCACTGAATGGCACGATACGATCGTTTTCCTCCATAAAGTTAAGGCAGGCGCGGCCGACCGGTCCTACGGCATCCAGGTCGCCAAGCTCGCCGGACTGCCGGAACCCGTCGTGGCACGTGCGCGTCAGGTGCTGGCACGGCTTGAAAAGGCG
>CAYYDL010000766.1:0-2277 GCA_964470545.1 uncultured Hyphomicrobium sp.
CATCGACGAACTTCTGCCACGGGCCTTTCTCGACACGCGCGTCGATCCCGCTGTCGGCGATGATCTCGACGCGCTTCTCCGCGACCGACACGAAAATCAGAACGCCTGTGCGCCCCGACGTTGTGTGCAGGTTCTGAGCAAGAAATTGCTCGGCCGCTCGCCGCCGTGTGTTGGCCTTCAGGATCGCTTTTGGAACGAGCGACATCCGGATCTTCGGATGCCATGCAAGCGCCAAGAGCGCGAGAAACACCAGTAACTGAATAAGAAAGATCCACTGCACCTTCATCCACGTGAAATGGATGAGCGGCCACGGGACGATCAGCGCCAGGAGCGCAGCCCACATGAAGGGAACGTGCTGATAGCGGCTGCTTTGATCCGCGACGACGGCGACGATCTCGCCCGAGGTGTTGCGCTCCGCCTTCGTGATGGCCGTCGAGATTCGCGATGCGTCGTTGGCGCTGATGAAGCTCATCGTTCAGGGTCACCCGTTTGCTTTACTATCATGATGGCTACCAGCCACCCGAGGCGCCACCACCGCCGAAGTCACCGCCGCCACCCGACCAGCCGCCACCGCTATCGCCGCCTCCAGACCAACCACCGCTGCCGCCCCAATCTCCGGAGCCACCCGGAATGAACACGATCCCGCCTGGACGACGGCGCGCGCCCGGAACGCCAGAACGCATGGCCTGCGCATTGCGATAATTCACCCAGACGATGAAGGCGACGATCAGGAAAAAGATGACCAGATGGATCATCGCGGTGGGATCGTTTTCGGGCGAGCGCGCCCCTGCAGCACGCTGTTTCACCTCATCGGCATCGCCGAGAAGCACCGCCTTGATGTCGCGCACGCCATCCTTGATGCCGTCGGCATAGTCGCCCCGCCGGAATTTCGGCAGGATTGCATTCTGAATAATGAGCGCCGACATCGTGTCGGTCATGAACGGCTCGAGCCGGCGGCCGACCTCGATGCGGACCTTGTGATCGTTCGGCGCGACGATCAGAAGGATGCCGTTGTCCTTGCCCTTCTGTCCGATCCCCCATTTCCGTGCAAGGCCGATGCCATAATCCTCGATCGAATAGCCTTGCAGCGATTTGACCGTGACGACAGCAAGCTGATCGGTCGATGTCTCCTCAAGCGAAGCCAGATCTTTTTCGATGTCGGCTTTTTCTTTTAGTGTCAGCAGGCCGGCATCATCCGTTACACGTCCAGCGAGTTCCGGATAAACCGGATCCGCATGTGCTGGCACGAAGAATGCCGCGAAAGCAATGCTCCAGAAAGCCAGAAGCAGGCGCACGAACCCTCGTACACTGCTGCAAGAGATCCAGCACCGAGCGGCAATCAGGGCGCCAGCCATCGGATCGGCTCCTCGGAAAGGTTGCTTGGCGCTAAACCTAAGGCTTGCCGAAATCGACCTTCGGCACCTTCTGCTCTTCCGGCGTGATGTCGAACGTCGCCATCTCCTTGGCCTGCGGATAGAGCGCCATCTTCCAGAGCCTGCCGGGGAACGTCGTAATCTCGGTATTATAGGCTTGCACCGCCTTGATATAATCGCGCCGCGCGATCGCGATACGGTTTTCGGTTCCGGCAAGCTCGCTCTGCAGCGCGAGAAAGTTTTGACCCGATTTGATGTCGGGATAGCGCTCGACGACGGCCATCAGCCGCCCGAGCGCCCCGGAAAGCGTCGCCTGCGCATCTTGGAATTTCTTCATCGCATCAGGATTGGTGAGAATATCGGGCGGCAACTGAATGTTCGTCGTCTGCTCGCGCGCTTTCGTGACTTCCGTCAACACGCTCTTTTCCTGATCCGCAAAGCCTTTCACCGTCTCGACGAGATTTGGAATGAGATCGGAGCGGCGCTTGTACTGGTTGAGCACCTCACTCCAGGCGGCCTTCGCCTGCTGTTCATAGGATGGGATCGTGTTGATTCCACACCCGGCCATCGAAAGAGCCGCAACGATCACAGCAAGAAAAGCGATCGGACGAACGATGAAAGGTCTTACGATCATGGCGTGCGCGGTCCTCGTTTTCTAAACCGAACGGATGGGAGCCGAAGGACGAATAGTGCAGGCTCCAAGCTGAACCAGGCGCCTGTGGTATGATGTTCTTTGATGTCGTTCAAGCGACACACCGACGACTTCAACGGCCGAGAGATTCTCAGGGTGAACCTTTCCCAACAAGAATGAACGGCCAAACCCCGTCGGCTTCATCCGTCAACGCGGACGCATACGCGCTCTCCATGCCGAAGACGCGTTAGCATGAATGCCAAGACGCGACCT
>CAYYDL010000767.1:0-2762 GCA_964470545.1 uncultured Hyphomicrobium sp.
ACCCCAGACAAAGCCGCGCGGCAATTGCTCGAATCTTGATTCGTCATCCTCGATGCGGCGAGCAAAACGAGACGCATCGGGGATCCAGGGTGAGGAGAGCCGAAGGCCCAATCATTGTCTCTCCGACAATCTTGCGCTGGATCCCCGGTCTTCGACGCAGCTGCGCTGCGCTCGACCGAGGATGACGATGACGGCTATAGCCACCGTCTCCGCTTGAAATAGAGGTATGGCAGGATCGCGGATAGCACCATCAGGCCGAGCGCCCATGGATAACCGAAGACCCACCTGAGTTCCGGAATATCGCTGAAGTTCATGCCGTAGAACGACGCAACGAGCGTCGGCGGCAGGAACACCACCGCGGCCACCGAAAAAATCTAGATGATCTGGTTCTGCTGCAGATTGATCAGACCCAGCGTCGCATCGAGTAGGAAATTCACCTTGCTCGACAGGAACGTGGCCTGGTCGGTCAGAGCGACCACGTCACGATAGAGCACCTTCGTTCGCGCCTTGGCCTCTTTCGTCACTTTCTTATCGACCTGCTGATCGAGCGTGGTGTGATAGGTCAGGACGCGGTTGATGCTGACGAGACTTTCACGCACCTTCGTCAGAAGATCGCCGTCCTGCCCTATGCGCTCGATCGCCGCTTGCAGATCGTCGCTCGATGGCGCCTTCATCTTGCCTTTGCGGAAAACCTGTCGCGAAACCTGATCGATCCCCGATCCCACCCGCTCGAGCGCATCGGCCATGCGATCGAGCAGCGCTTCGATCAGCCCCATCATGATCTGCTCGCCGTTCGTGACCGGCACGGCATTCGACCGTTGGGCGCGCGCGACGAAGTTCGCAAACGCCTTCGGCTCGGCGTAGCGCATCGTCACCAGAGTGCTGCCCTTAAGTACGAACGTGATGGGCGACGTGATCGGCTCATCGCTTTCCAGTGAAGAGGCCGCCGTCAATGTCATGAACTCCGCGCCGTCCTCCTGATAGAGCCTTGCGGAAACCTCGATCTCCTGCATCTCTTCCCGTGTCGGCAGCGAAATTGAAAGAAGCTGCTCGACATGGCGATTGTCTTGAGGCGCGGGGTTATAGAGATCGATCCAGACACATTGCGACAGCGCGACAGGCCCTTCCTCGGGAACACCCTCGTAAGCCAGGACGAGATGCATGTTCTCGCGGCGGTAGCTGCGCATCATGAGTGCGGCCCTTTCTCGTTATCGGCCGCCGCGCGGCCGAACGAACGGCCCGCGATCAAGCGTCCTGGAGGGGTTCTGACGAAATCGAAGCATGACTTCGACTGTCGCAGTCCATTGTCGACGGTCCTCGTAATTGGCCCAGCGCTGCACCGAACGAACCCGGCCGCCGAGTCAGCGCGACCCTACCTTCGGCGCCGACAATTTTCCAGTCGGCGCCGTCCGCGGCCAAGCCTTTTCTCTTATGACTGGTTGATGACGATCGGTCGGAAAGCCCTCAGGCAACCGCTAGCCGGCTGTGCTTCACCGAGTACGTGAAATAGATGATGAGCCCGACGGCCAGCCAGATGATGAAGCGCAGATGCGTTTCAAATGGCAGGAAACCGATCAGCGCGCCACAGGAGATGATGCCGAGCGCTGCGAAAAGCGTTCCAAACGGCATCTTGAAGGGGCGCGGCATGTCGGGGTGCGAACGGCGTAGCACGATGATGCCGCCGCAGACGAGAACGAACGCCGCCAGCGTCCCGATGTTGACGAGTTCAGCCAGCACGCCCAACGGAATGAGCCCCGCCATGATAGCCATCACTACGCCGGTTAGAACCGTCGTACGGACCGGCGTCTTGGTCTTCTCATTAACGACCGAGAAATAGGGCGGCAGCAGCCCATCGCGCGAGACGCCGGTGATGATGCGCGTCAGCCCGTAGTAAAGCACGAGCATGACCGTCGTCAGTCCGAAGATCACGCCGGCCGCAACAATTCCGGCTGCGGTATTGTGGCCGATGCGGAGCAAAGCTTCGGACGCAGGCGAGGATACGTTGAGCGCCGTGTACGGCACGATCCCGGTCATCAGGGCCGAAACGATGATGTAGAGGAGAGTACAGAACCCGAGCGCAGCGAGAATGCCGATCGGAACGTCCCGTTGCGGATTGCGCGCCTCCTCGACGGCGGTCGATACCGCATCGAAACCGACATAGGCGAAAAACACAAGCGAGGCTCCGGCGAAAACTCCGACCGGCTGGCCTGCCGCATCATAACTGAACCACCCGAAAGGAATGAAGGGCGACCAGTTCTCCGGATGGACGTTGAAGATTGCCACGCCAATGAAGATCGCGACCGCCAGAAGCTTGATTGTCACGGCCGCGGCATTGATCCGCGCCGTCTCCTTGACCCCGATGATCAGCAACATCATCAGGATCAGGATAATGACGATGGCCGGGATATTGATTACACCTCCCGCGAAGGGACCTTTCGTGTAGACGTCGGGCAATCCGACGCCGATTGCTGTCAGCGCGTTGTTGAAATAGCCGGACCAGCCATTGGCGACGGCAGCAACCGATACGCCATATTCGAGAATGAGGTCCCATGCGATGATCCATGCGATCAACTCGCCAAAGGCGGCGTAGCTGTAGCCATAAGCACTGCCGCAGCCACCGACGGACGCTGCGAGTTCCGCATACGAAAGTGCGGCAAATGCACAGGCCACGCCCGCGACGATGAACGAGAGAACGACCGCAGGTCCCGACTGGGTGGCAGCGGCATGCCCTGACAGGACGAAGATACCTGTCCCGATAATCG
>CAYYDL010000768.1:0-17131 GCA_964470545.1 uncultured Hyphomicrobium sp.
AGCAAATAAGGGGTGGAGCTATTTTGTGTGCTTTTGCTCGCTAGGGTCTGCGTCCAGGTCGACCAATCCTGCGCCCCAAGTGCGTCCGTGGCGTGAGTTCGGCCGCTGCCTGTGCCCGAATCTCCCGCGCTTCCGCACGGCGGCTCGGTTGGCACATCGAACACCATGCCCATCCCGAGAAAAACCGTGCATCCATTTGGAAACGACACTTCTGCGGAGCTTCCAGGCTTTGCGAGGACGGTATCACCGACTGCCAATTCCGAAATGCCGCTGACGCTCGTCGTCCCGTCGCCGCGCCGGACCAGTGCCTCGCCGTGGATGACCGACAAAGTCGCGCCCAAGGTCGCTGAGGCAGAGAGATAGACGGTGGCCAGAATGAGAAATGCGCGAACCATCGTGCCTCCGAGTCAAATATAACACCAAAGGACCATATCAGGCGGGGCGCACAAAAGGAAGCCGTCATCCGGCGGTGTGGATCGTGGCAGATCCCATGTGTGACGCCGACACGCTCCGGGCCGGAGAAATGGCGGAATGGCCACACCGTCACTGTCCAGCCGGAACGGGACCTTGACTTCAGCACCCGATCAAGGAATACCAATGAGGACTAGTCCATAATATTTACGGGATAGTGGGGCTTGGCGGCCGATGATTGACATTCATTGCCACTTATTGCCCGGGATCGACGATGGTCCGGCAGACATCCAGACATCGTTGCGCATGGCGCGGGCTCTCGTGGACGACGGTGTCGAAGCCGTTGTCTGCACACCTCACATCCTTCCGGGCCTTTGGCACAACACAGGGCCGCTCATCCGATCGGCGGTTTCCCGGCTGCGTTCACATCTCGCGAATGAGGGCTTGAAACTCGACCTGTTTACTGGGGCCGACGCACATATTGCTGTTGATTTCGCGGAGAAGCTGCAAACCAGGGAAATACCCACGCTCGCCGATAGCCGCTACGTCCTCGTCGAATTGCCTCAGCATATGGGTCCTGTGCTGATTAAGCAGTTCTTCTTCCAGCTTCTGGCGGCCGGCTATGTTCCGATTCTCTCGCATCCCGAGCGCCTCCCGTGGATCATGGAGCAATACGGCATCATCGAGGGCCTCGCGAGATCAGGCGTATGGCTTCAAGTCACGTCGGGCTCGCTGCTCGGTGATTTTGGTCGAACGGCTCAGTATTGGTGCGAACGCATGTTGGTTGACGGAATCGCACATGTGCTCGCGACCGACGCTCATGACATGGAAAGCCGCAGACCCAATCTCAGCAAAGGCCGCGACGCCGCAGAAAGACGCATCGGCGAGCGAGAGACCGAATATCTCGTGAGCGTCCGCCCGCGCGCGATCCTTCACAATGAAGCGCCGGCAAATGTTCCTTCTCCGGCGGGGAAGAACGATGTGCCATTGCAAAATGCCTGATATCCAGATCAAAAAAATGTTGGGCAGCATAGCCGTCCAAGCGATTTCAGGCGCACTGGCGATGGCCACGCTTGCCGGGTGTGGAACCAAATTGGATCAAGGATCGCATCTTACAACGGCGTCAGCGGCTCCAGTAGAAGCGCATCACTCCGAGATCGAGGAAAGTCCCTCTCCTGCGAAAGCCGATCAGCTTGATGACATGCCGAAAATATCTCCCGCGCCAAATCCAAATGGCGATACTTATAAAATTGGCCCGATGGACGTGATCGACGTCTCCGTTTTTCAGGTCCCAGAACTGTCAAAGGCGGTACAAGTCGCTGCTGACGGCACGATCAATCTTCCGCTCGCAGGAACAATTCTGGCCGCAGGAAAAACGTCGGGCGAGATCGAACGCGACGTGGCTGCGCGACTTGGCCGAAAATATCTCCAGTCCCCCCAAGTGAACGTCTACGTCAAGGAATACAACAGCCAGCAGGTCACGATCGATGGCTCCGTCAGGCGACCGGGTGTCTATCCGCTTCGCGGACCGATGACCCTTCTGCAGGCGATTGCAACGGCTCAAGGCTTCACCGACACAGCCAATTCCACGGTCGTGATTTTTCGGACGGCAAATAACGCTCGGACTGCTGCGCAATTCAATGTCGATGACATTCGCGCTGGAAAGGCGAAGGATCCCAACGTGGTGCAGGGAGATGTCGTCGTGGTCACCAACTCTGCAATGAAGGAGAGTTATCAGGCCTTGCTGAAGATTCTTCCTGCTACAAGCATCTTCGTTTCGCTTCTGTAGACGACAGCCATGGTGCTCCCCGGCGAGAAAAGCGCGAACCATCTGCCTTGCGCTCAAGCCCAGGCGCTTGAGCCGATGGAAGCGCAGGGTCCGTATGGCAGCCGCTTGCTTGAGCAGAACGCGGCGGCCAATACTGAATTCGCTACGAAGATCTTGGCGATCATCAGATTGCTGATCAAGAGAAAGGCATTGATTTTTGCCGTCAGCGCCGCGGTTTTCGCAGTAGGGACGGTTCGAACTCTCATGACCACGCCGCTCTACACGTCGACCCTCCGGCTCCAGATTGATCGTAACGTTGCCAAGATCATCGAAGGCGACAGCGTCACGCCCATCGAAGGCACGGATTCCGAATTCTTGCGCACGCAATACGAACTTCTTCTGAGCCGCAGCCTGGCAGAGAGAGTCGCATTGCTCGCACATCTCCCTGACGATCATGACTTCTTTAAACCACGTGACTTTTCGCTATTTGCAAGCGCCATAAGTTTTATCGATTCCGAAGCGGCGCACAATCAGCCGAGCAAGCGTGACCTGGTGCGAATAGCGGCGGCGATCGTCGAGCAGAACGTGATCGTGAAGCCGATACCCGGTTCGCGTCTCGTCGATATCTCGTATTCTGATCCCAATCCGGGACGAAGCCAGAGGATCGCATCGGCTTATGCGCAGGCATTCATCGCCTCAAACCTCGACAAGCGCTTCGAAGCCAATGCCTACGCGAAAAAATTTCTCGAAGACCAGATCAAGCAGCTGAAGTCGCGTCTCGAGCAATCAGAAAAGACGATGCTCGATTTCGCCGAGAAGGAGCAGATCGTTTCGATCGGAGAATCGTCCTCCATCGCGGAAGCCGACCTTACGAATTCGAGCGTCGCACTCGGCAACATCGCCTCGGAGCGCATACGGAACGAGCAGCTTTGGCGCCAGATTGAAAAAACCACGGCACTCGATTTCCCGCAATTCCTGAGCAATGCCGCAATCGACACGCTGCGCGCCAAGCGCAATGACCTCGTAGCCGAATACCAGGAAAAGCTCGAAACGTTCAAGCCGGGCTATCCGCTGATGGTGCAGCTCAAAAACAAGATTGCAGAGATCGATCGGCAGTTGGCCGCGGAGGCCAAAGCGATCCGCGCGTCGCTAAAGAGCGCTTATGAATCATCTCTCAATCAGGAGCATGAGATCACCGCACGAGTCGCCAAGCTGCGGGGAGACGTTCTCGATTTCCAGAAGCGATCGATCGAATACAACATCTTGAAAAGGGAAGTTGACAGCAACCGGCAGCTCTACGACGGACTTTTGCAGAGATATAAGGAAGTCGACGTCGCCGGCGGCGCGGGAAGCAATAACGTCTTTGTCGTGGACAAGGCAAATCTGCCGGACGAGCCATCGTCTCCGCGTCTCGTGAAATCGATGATACTGTCCTTGCTGGTCGGATTCGCAGGAAGTGTCGGGCTCGCGTATCTTCTCGAGAACTTCGACGACGTCATCGACACCATCGAAGACGCCGAACAGGCTGCCGCCCTGCCGACGTTGGGCATAATCCCTCATGTAAGCGGCGAGGGCGGCGTAGAGGCATCTCTCCTGGACGCCCGTTCACCTATGGCGGAGGCGTATCGCTCTCTCTGCACCTCGCTTCAATTCGCGACCGCGCGCGGGATGCCAAAATCGCTTTTCATCACAAGCGCCGGAGCGCAGGAAGGAAAGTCCGTCAGCTCAATCGCCATCGCTCAGCATTTCGTGAGGCTCGGTCTTCAAGTTCTCCTCGTCGATGCGGATATGCGAAATCCGTCGCTCCACAAGTATCTCGCGACAGATAGCACGATCGGATTGAGTTCCTATTTGTCCGGAGCCTGCGATTGGACGAGCGCTATTCAGATTACGGCGACGCCCGGTCTGACGTTCATGCCATCAGGTCATCTACCGCCGAATGCCGCCGACCTTCTCGGAAGCCCGCGCCTTATGTCGCTGCTCTCCGGAAGCCTTGAGGTCTTTGATTTGGTGATCATCGATGGCCCGCCGGTGCTGGGTATCGCCGACGCGCTTCTGCTGGCGAATGCGGCGGAAGCAACAGCATTCGTGATCGGCAGCGGAGTCGCCCGTACGGGCGGGGTACGGAGCGCGCTCAAGCGCTTGGAGTTGTCGAAATGCCCGTTGCTCGGCGGCGTGGTAACGAAATTTCATGCACGGGCTGGCGGCTATGGCTACGGCTACAGTTATAGCTACAGCAGCGCCCTCACGTACGGCCGCTCGATTCCGAATTCCGACGATGCGCCGCCATCCCTCTCCGGTACAACATGAGAAAGCGCCAGGCTGAAGCATTGACAGCGGCGGTTGACCTTCTGCGCATGCCTTCAAAAGTCCGCGCGATGAGATCGTCGCCGCTTCCGCCGGGAATATCGCTTCTATTGCGCCTCGCCGCCGAAGAGGCGGACGCTTCGTCGGAAGCGGAGAACGCCAACAAACGCACCCCCGATGCACATCGAGATGCCGCGATTTTCTTCATTGAACAAATTCTGCTGGCCACCGATTCCGATGCTTATCGAGTCCTTGGTCTCGACGTAACGGCGACGACAGCCGAATTGCGTCGTCATATGGCCTATCTGCTCAAGTGGCTGCATCCGGACCACAACGGCGACCCTCACAAGGCACGATTGGCGCGACGCGTTCTCCTTGCGTGGAATGAATTAAAGTCGGCGAAACGATCGAACGGTTGCGGTTCCCGCGCCCAAGCGGAACGGAAACAGCGCCGCGCGAATAATCCGATGCGCAAACGTCCCATTGTCATTGCAAGCAGAAAGCAAGCGCCGCACCTGCGTTGGGTCAACTATAGAAAACGCCAGCGAGCGCGGTTTTGGCCTTTCTAACTCCGGCACAGCATCATGACTCGCATCTTCAGCTTAGCTCTGCCAGGCTTCACTGCCGCCGTCCTGCTCGTACTCGTCTCCGCGCATAGCCTCGTCGCATATCTCGATCGGAGGAACCCGGAATGGGCACTCATCATTCGCGAGAATGCCGGAGCGGAATTGGCGATCGCGCAATCTGTAATCGGACATGCCAGCGGTCGCGCTGACAATCACATTGGTCCACCGCAAACCGAATACTCCGACGCTCTTCGCACGCGAATCCGCAAGGCGCTCTACTTCGAGCCGCTCAGCGCGCAGGCATTCGTGCTCCTCGGCGTTCTCTCGGCGCGCGCCGGCGACGCTGAAGCGGCGACAACTTTCATGCAGGCAGCGATGAGACGCTCGCCGAGAAGTCCGGCCGCACTTTATTGGATAATGCATCAAGAGCTGGGCAAAGGCGACGTCGCCACGAGCGCAGCATTGGCCGATATCCTCCTTCGCATCCGGCCGGCCGCGCTGCCGTTCGTCGCCCCAATGCTCATGCAAATATCCGAGCACGATAACGGAACGAGAGCTGTTGCCGATGCTCTCGCAAGAGCACCACTCTGGAGAGCACATTTTTTCGGCTTTATGAATTCAGACCTCAAGTATGCAGATATCTCGCTTCGTTTGCTCCTGGCCCTCAAGAAGTCGCCGCATCCGCCGACGGAACAGGAGGTCGATGCCTTTCTGTGGAGCCTCGCCGCGCGCGGACGATATGCGTTGGCGTACTATGGATGGTTACAGTTCCTGCCCACTGAAAGGTTGGCGGACGCCAAATTCCTTTTCAATGGAACTTTCCGAAATCCCCTGACGGACTCTCCGTTCGACTGGAAAATTCGGGAAGGCGGTGGCGTCATCGTGGAAATCGATAAAAGCGATAATGCACCGGGAAAGAACACCCTCTCGATAGACTTCGGCGCCGGCGGTGTGACTTTCAACGCGATTTCGCAGGTGCTCATCATACCTCGGGGGCGCTACCGTTTTTCCGGATTCATCAAGGGCGAGCTCAAGGGCTCACGAGGTCTGAAGTGGCAAGTCGCGTGCATTCTGCCGGTCTCTTCGAAATCTTTGGCCGAAACGCCAATGATGCTGGGACGCTTCGCCGATTGGACCGAATTCGCGACATCCTTCGAGATCCCCGCGGCATGCCACGCACAGACGGTCCGACTGATCCTCGACGCGAGCTATTGGACGGACACCTTCGTATCCGGAACCATGGCATTCGCGGATCTCGAAATTTCGAGGGACTAGTTCACGCTCGCCTTATGAACATAAAAATCGGGCTGTTGCCGCGAAATCATTGAATCGCCGGCGCCGGGATGTTAGTCCAAAAGAGTCATTTCGATTTGCCTGAAAAAGCCTGCCGCTGGATCTCTTCACCCGGTGTGCGGAAGCCGTGATGTCGGCTCGGAAAGTGTGGAATGAGGTAAAGATTTCTCCCTCCTAATCGCGAATGGATTTGAGGAGCAGCACTGATGATGACGTCATCCGCGCTCAGGTCTGCATTACGTACAATCGTTCCATTTCCCATCTGGCAAACGGCCGGGTTTGTGACGCGTGTCCCGAGCTATTGGCGGATTGATCGGAACGAAGCTTTGAGGATTCGCCACTGTCTCCCCGGGCTGCCGGTGCACGTCACGAAAGCAATTCATGTCTTTGCTCCGGAAAGCATCACAGCTTACCGCTGCTGGCACTACCACGGCGTCGAGCTGAATGATTCGTCAGAAGAGGTCGTCGATTTTCTTGAGTTGTCCGCGGGGCGCCGCGCCTTGATCGATATTGGCGCCCAAACGGGCTTCATCTCAGCTCTTTTCGCGCGGTCCCGGCTGGAGGATTGTCACATCTTGTCGGTCGAGCCTGATCCTCGCATCGTGCCGATGCTGGAGCGTGCCGTCACTCTAAACGGATCGGAAAATGCCGACTGGACCGTCAAGGCCGCTGCAATTTCGGATATCTCGGGACGGATGTCGCTTCCCGCCTTCAATCGCGTATACGAAAATGGCGGTGACACTGATCCCGGAGCGGCTGAGCTTCGAAGTGCCTGCAATGACACTCACCGAATTGATCGCGGAACGCGATTGGCAGCCGGATATTATCAAAATGGATGTCGAATCTTTTGAGTACGAAATTCTCTGTTCTTCGCTGGATGCGATTGAGCGGCTGCGGCCAGCTCTTCAGCTTGAGGTTCATTGGAAAATGCTGGCCGAGCGTAATCACAATGCCGGCGACTTTCTTGAGCCGCTCGCTTCCCTTGGATATCGCGGCATCCGCAAGCGTTACCGTTCGCGCGATAACTGGCTCCGCGCCGGAAGGGTTGAGCCGGTTTCGCGCATGGCGCTAACGCCGGTATGAAGGACGAGCAGTCCACGGTGGTTATCGTCCTCATGTCGCTGGCGGCGGAGGGCACACCGCGAATGGCGCTCACGCTGTGCCGCAGTTGGCTTTCTCAAGGCATACGGCCCGTCATTGCGGCACTCTCGGCTACACCGACCGATCTTGCACAGGAATTCAAAGCTCTCGGGATCGAATGCATTTTTCTTGCGATATCGAAAAAGGGGTATTGGCGATATCTCGAGTTGGCGTGGAACATCTTCATCGTCGCGCGCAAATACGAGCCGACGGCCCTCCTATCGATGCCCCTCGGCTGGCATTCCATCATCGCCGTAGGGGCGCGTCTGGGTGGCGTCACCAGTGTCGTCGCCCACGTCGGAAATTATCCCGACCCCGCAACTGGACGCGCATTCGTAAAGTTTCGCTTTCTCGTTCAGCTCGGCAGACTGTTCACAGATCGGCTCATATGTTGCTCACACTATGTGCAGAAGGGTGCAGTCAAGCACTTCGGCGTCAGAAAAAGCGAGACAGCCGTAATCTACAACGGTGTGCCCGAGGGCGACT
This sequence comes from uncultured Hyphomicrobium sp., assembly GCA_964470545.1. Taxonomy (GTDB): domain Bacteria; phylum Pseudomonadota; class Alphaproteobacteria; order Rhizobiales; family Hyphomicrobiaceae; genus Hyphomicrobium_B. The sequence goes on from CAYYDL010000768.1 coordinate 7,972, forward strand.
TTACGGCAAATTTTTCCGTCCCAACGCAGCGAGACGGGGGCGCTCGCGTTTTCACGATTGGGATGGTCGCGCGTCTCGAGAAGCACAAAGATCATATGACGCTCATTCGGGCCGCGAAAATTCTGCGGGACCGAGGCCGAAATATTGTTGTGAAGCTTATCGGCGACGGCGGCCAGCGGGATGTGCTTCAGCAACTTATAGACGCAGAAGAATTGTCCGAAACCGTCCTGCTGCTGGGGACGCGGAGCGACGTTGCTGCAGTCCTGATGGAGCTGGATCTCTTTGTGTTCTCGACCACGCCCGACGAAGGATTTGGAATCGCATTGGTCGAGGCAATGCTTGCAGGGGTGCCCATCGTCGCGAGCGACGTCGGAGCATGTAGGGAAATCCTGGACGACGGCGATCTCGGCATTCTTGTTCCCGCGCGGGACGCTCGCGCCTTTGCGGCTGCCATAGAGCAGGTATGCGCCTCGCGCCAGGAAGCAAAGATGCGTGCGTTTCAGGCACGAGAAAAAGCGCTTCGCACTTACTCCGCCCGCGCCATGGCCGACGGATATGGCGATACCTTAGGACTGTCGCGGCGGCAAAGCTTCGAATACGAAGCGAAGCTCTCGTTGGGCTGACGAGCCTGAAAGACCTGCCACGTCTCATGCATATCATGAACGGCCTCGGCGCAGGCGGAATGGAGACGATGTGCCTGCGCCTCATGCAGCATTGGCAACACCGTCTTGATCAGAGCGTTGTGGCGTTGAGATCCGAGCCGCGAACTTTGGAATGGGAGTTTCGAAGCGTTGCGGGTTCGACACTGTCTATTCTATCAGACGATCGAGACGATTTTGCGCGCTGGCGACAATTGCGGACAGCGATCCTCAAATATGCGCCGCAGGCGGTCATCATCCACATGTTCGGCGTCCCGCACCTCTTTGCAGCATCCATTGCGCGAACGGCCGGTGTTCGTGCCGTAGCATGCTGGGCAGGAAATCCGCCGCCGCGCGAAATTGAATCGCGCCGTCGCTGGGGCGCCATCCTCTTCGCGTCTCGGCTACTACGCTGCCCTGTCATGTCCTGTTCGCACGCAGTCGACCGAGAACTCCGTTCGCTCGGCGTGGGCATGCCGGCCGGATCGGCAGCGATTCCGAACGGGGTCGACGCGCATGCCATCGCCAGCCAGGCGCAAAAAGCACGTGAAATCCGGCGCGGGCGGCCACCGATCATCGGCATGGTGGCGCGGCTCAACCCAATCAAAGACCACGACGCTCTGCTGCGTGCTTTCTCGATTTTGAGGAAGGAGAGGCCGGAGGCAGAGCTTTGGCTGGTTGGAGATGGTCCATTGCGTGATGCGCTCGAAGCACAGGCGCTCCGGCTCGGAATCACTGCAGGCACACGTTTCTTCGGGGACCGGCTCGATGTCCCTCAGCTGCTCGGCCAGATCGATGTCTATGCCTTCAGCACGACGAGAGAAGAAGGATTTGGCATCGCCCTGATCGAAGCCATGGCGGCAGGCATTCCAATCGCTGCCACTAACGTTCCCGCCTGCCGCGAGGTGCTAGCAGAGGGAGATGCGGGCATCCTCATTCCCCCGGACAACCCGAAGGCCCTTGCGCGCGCGATCATCGAGTTGCTCGAAAACGATGAATTGCGTGCGCGCATAACACAAGCGGCACAAGAGCGCGTGCAACGCGAATACGGCATGAACGGATGTGCTAGGCGGTGGGAGGCACTCCTTTTTCCAAAGTCGGATGCAGATGACGCGACGGATTTCAGATGCGCGTCCTGACGTGTATTGGCGACGCGACATCGATCGATGCCCACGGCGGGCTTCCGTTCCATTTGCTCGATGCGGGACGGCGCCTTGGTTTTTTCGACGATGGCTGGCCGTTGGATACCAAAGCCTTGCATCGTTCTCGGATGCTCTGGAATGCCGGTCGCTTTCTGACGCGGGGAGAATTCGGAGGCTATCAATACACCCAAAGCTTCCTTCAGGCGCTCGTCCGTCAAGTCCCGCCAGCTTTGTCGAGTCCCGATGAGATCATCAGTATTTTTCCGCTATTTCCCCCCGCTCTCCAGGCGAACACGCAATTATCACTCTATATTGACGCAACTCTCAATCAGAACTTTGAAGATTACGGGATCGCCGGGAAAGTTGGGCGCTCGTTGATCGTGGACGCTTTGCGAAGGGAAGTCATAGCATATCGCAATGCTCGGCGGATTATCTGCAGATCGAGGTTCGCGGCGAAATCGGTCGTAGAAAGCTATGGCATCGATCCGCGAAAGGTCCACGTGGTGCCGGGCGGTTCGAACATTATCGACGATCGCCCACAGGCGCGTGCGAGACCTTCGAGCGCTTCTCTCACACCGGTCCGCTTAGGCTTCATCGGGAAAGATTGGCGACGTAAGAATCTCGGGTTTGTCTTGAATATTGCCGACGTTCTCGCCGGGCGCGGCGTCGCGGTTGAAGTGGCGGCCGCGGGGTTCGATCCCGCCAGCGGGCCAAGCCATATGCATCTCCGCGCTTGCGGCTTTATAGACAAACGAACACACCTGCAGAGGTTCGTCGACTTTCTAAGCTCTTGCCATTTTACATGCTTGTTCTCACGTGCCGAAGCGTTCGGGTTGTCCAATCGCGAAAGTCTGAGGCTCGGTGTTCCGGTGCTCGCCAGCAGAGTGGGCGGCATCCCCGATACGGTCCCGGAGGGGTGCGGCCACATCTTTGCGCAAGATTCAAAGCCCACTGAAATTGCAAATGTCATCGATTCTTACGTGCGGGAGCCGAACCGGTATTGGGCGCTCCGGGATGCCATTGCGCTGCGGCGCGACGAATTCACGTGGGAAGCCGTAATAAAGAAAATGCAAGCTATTTGGTCCGGCGAGACCCAGTACCGTTACGATCGAATCGAGCGGGCCGATGCCTGATCATTCCGCGCTACACGTCGCCGTCCTGCAACCCGGAGCGCGATTGCATTACGCGGTGCCGGCGGTCTTGCAACGCGCAGGAATGCTGCAGCGCCTCTACACGGATTGCGCCAACATCGGCCTTCTTCGTCAGGTCGAACGCATCTGGCCATCGCGTCTGCAGCCCGCGTCGGTCCGCCGACTCTTCGGACGTAAGCTGCCGCCGGAAATTCCAGCCTCAAAGGTGCGGCAGGTCCGCTTTGCTGTCGGTCATGATCTGTTGACGCGTTCAGTGTCTCGAGACGATCGGAAAAACAGGGCATCTGACGCGCTTTTGCATCGCGTACTCCGCGAAAATTTCGGCGGCGCCAATACGATCTATACCGTTCTCGTGAATGAAGACCTCGAATTTTGCCGTGCGGCTAAGGAGAAGGGTTGTCGTATTGTGCACGAGGCGATGTCATCACCCGACATTGGACTTGTGGCGCAGGCGGAACATGCCCGTCATCCAGGCCATGGGAGTACGGGACCGCTCGACGACATCGAACGAGGGCGGCACCGGGATAGGCAGAAATATGCGGTTGCCAATCTTATTCTCGTGCCATCGCAGTTTGTTCGTGACGCAGTCGTTTCTCTAGGCGCAGAGGAATCCAAAGTCGCCATTGTCCCCTACGGCATCGACCGGCGGTGGCTGGCGCTGCCATCAAATCCAATCCGCGGCCGCGTGCTGTTCGTCGGCAAGGTTGGCCTTCTGAAAGGCAACCATTATCTCGCGGCGGCGACACGCCTCCTCCGCGAACGCGGTGTCCATTGCGACGTCCGCGTCGTCGGGCCACAGGATGCAGACGTGAAAAATGCGCTCTTTGCTGGCCCAACCTACCTTGGACAAATTCCCCGCGCCGAAATTCATCGGGAATATGCTGTGGCGGATGTTCTCGTGCTCCCGAGCCTTTGCGAAGGCATGGCGATGGTCACGCTGGAAGCGATGGCCGTGGGCTTGCCCGTCATAACAACACCGAACGCGGGGTCAGTCGTCCGAGATGGAATCGATGGATTGATTGTTCCGGCGCGAAACGCGGCGGCGTTGGCCGACGCAATCGAGAAAATTCTGACGGAGCGATGCCTCCGGGAGACGATGTCTCGGAACGCCAGGGAACGCGCCGCCGCGTTTACTTGGGAGCGCTATGAGGATCGTTTGATCGGGGCGCTATCGAAAATATCGCCCGGAACGTGCGCCGCATGAAGGATCAAGCGCGTTCGAGATAGATGTAAGACAGAAATAGCGCGTGCTTTATCCTCTCGTGATCATCCTTGCCGTATTCGGTGCCTGTGCGATCCTACGTGACTGGGCGCGTTGGAAGGATGTATTTCACCCCACGATCTTTTGCGTCCCGCAGATTCTTTTTCTCTATGTGGTCTTTCCCATCTACGGCCTGGCAACCGACCCCTACGAGTTTCTGTCACGAGCTGGCTATTGGGATGAGCTGGCGAACTTTCAATCACTCGCCGACGCAGTCGGCATCGCGGTGATACTAGGCATCTCGTGGGGGTGTCGAAACAGCGGGGACATGCCCGGTCCGAGTGCCGAGCAAAATAACAAGGCCATCTTCTTCGTTTCCTGCGTGTTCGGCGTGCTCGGAATGGCAGCCTGGATCACGGGCATCATCAACGTTGGCGGCTTCTCTGTGGCCTACGGGCGGGCCTATGGTGGCGGTTGGGACGACAGTGGCTATGTGCGCGAAGCCGCTCAGTTTGGTTTAGTGGCGGTTCCGCTGCTTATTCTATCGCGCCGTAAGCTCGGCATGCACTGGCAGCATTGGCTGATGGCATTCGCGTTTCTCCTCCCGCTACTCGTCCAAGGTTTTCTGGGAGCGCGAAGAGGTCCCACGTTTCTCGCAATTACCGGCGCGGCCGCGAGCTATATCCTTGCCTTTCGCCCTCGCATTCCATTTGTTGTCGTCATCGCAGCTGGAGGAGCAATCGGCGCGCTGCTCCTGTGGTTGGTTGCAAATCGAGACGCCATTTATATCGGATCACATGAGGAGCTACAGGGATCCGTATCGAGAATGCTCGAGAACTGGGCCGGCAATGAATATCTTTTTTCATCCGCAATCGTTCGATACATCAATGAGGCTGGCGAGCCCTTCTATGGCTTGCGAATACTCGCGCACATGCTGGGGCGGGTTGTTCCGGTTGCCATCTGGCCGACCAAATATGCCGACGTCTGCGCGGCATTCGGGCTCGACATCGATCTGACGCAGGATGCCGGAATTCCGATCGAGAGGATCGAAGCCGTGACGGGGTGGCCGATTGCTGTCGGTGCTGCTCCCGGTATCGTGGGGGACTTCTGGATGGAGTTCGGAATGTTCGCACCGGCTGCGGCGTTCGCTCTAGGCGGGCTCTATGGCAAACTCTGGCGCCGAAGCCGTAGTGATCCTCGCATTCAGCCTGCCTATGCAATACTCGCGGCGCTATCAATCTATGTCTTCACGCAAACGATCGAGGCATGGCTGTTCAGAGTTCTGCTTTTCGGGATACCCGCACTTGTGGTCTTGAGGCTTCTGTCGAAGCGCCGAACGCAGCTGAACTCCAGGGCATCCACACAGGTTTGGCATCTGCACGCTCTGATGCCGACGCGCGCATCCCGACCTTAAACCGCATTCGAACATGAAAATCGTGCTGCTATTCCGTAGCTACGGGCCCTATCATCTCGCACGCCTCGGCGCTGCGAGAAAGCATCATTCGATCTTGGCACTGGAATATTCGGCCGCCGATAAAGACTACATCTGGGATGCGGGAGCAGAGAAGCGCGACGCCGGCGTTATCGCGCTTACAGGTTCTGGTTGGCCCCAAGGAAGTGCACGTCGCTCATTCGTTCGGGCGCTTTGTCGAGAGGTGCGCACGTTCTCGCCCGATGCCGTCGCCATTCCCGGTTATTCCGAATCCTTTGCCGTGACGGCACTTCGGACGTGCCGAGCAATCGGCATTCCAACGATCCTGATGAGCGACACGCACGCGGGCAGCATGCGCAATGCGGTGTTTCGCGAGAGTGTAAAGAGAAAATTGATCTCCCTCTACGATGCGGCGCTGGTCGCTGGAACGCCTCAAGTCGAATATCTGAGTGGACTCGGTTTCCCTTGGGAGAGGATGGCATTAGGATACGATGTCATAGATAACCAGCACTTCTCGGCGCGCAGCTCTCTAGCTGTGGAGTTGCATCACGCGCCCGCGCCACGCTATTTCTTTTGCTGTGCGCGGTTCGTCGAAAGAAAAAACCTATCGCTCTTGATCGAAGCCTTTGCGCGCTATCGGCTAGCTGCGGGCGATCAAGGCTGGGATCTCGTCATCGCTGGCGATGGCCCGTTGCGAACAGCGCTTCAGCGGCGCGTGACTGCAACATCCTTTTCCGGGCATATTCATCTGGTCGGCCGGAAGTCCTATGAAGAATTGCCGCGCTTTTATCAGGCAGCAAGTGCGTTCGTCCTGCCAAGCCTTGCGGACGAATGGGGACTGGTCGTCAATGAAGCAATGGCGGCTGGCTTGCCGGTTCTTGTATCGAAACGTGCAGGCTGTTCCCGAGACCTCGTCGAACACGGCATGAACGGCTTCACGTTCGATCCGAGCAGCGCTGACGAACTCGCTGCGAGGATGCGCCTGATCGCGATATCACCGCGGCGCGAGGAGATGGGGAACGCGAGCCGCCGCATCATAGCGGGGTGGGACGTGAACCGCTTTGCATCCGGTCTCAGCCAGACATCAGAAGCAGCGCAGAGCACCGTGCACTCGCCGCGCTCGCGATTTGGCGCAGCATTCGCAGCCGTACTTTCTCACCGTTCGTGAAAGAGAGCTGAATGAAAGTTTCGCTTGTGACTGGCAGCCTCTCGCATTTGGGGGGAGGCGTGGCAACCGTCGTACAAGCACTCTCGCATAGCTTGGCGGCGATCGAGGTCGACATCCATGTTATGGGATTGCAAGACGAAGCATGGGCAACGGATGCCACCGACTGGTCAGGAATTCCGACATCCTGTCTTCGGGTGATCGGCCCTATGAAACTCGGATTCGCGCCGCACGCGATGGATCAGTTGCGCTCGTCAGGGGCCGACGTGGCGCATTCCCACGGCATCTGGAAGCACACCTCGCGCGTTGTCGCGCGGTGGGCCAAGACCACGAAACGTCCGTATGTCGTATCGCCCCATGGCATGCTCGACGCCTGGGCGTTGAAGCACTCTGTTTGGAAAAAGAAGATCGCCGCGCAGCTCTACGAAGACGAGCATTTGCGACGTGCGTCATGTCTGCATGCGCTCTGCGATGCGGAAGCAAGGATGATCCGCAAATTGGGTTATGAAAATCCCATTTGCGTCATTCCGAACGGCGTTGCCATACCACCTCGCGAGGGCGTCTTCTCGGCGCCGTGGCGGAACGCTGTTCCGAATGGCAGCCACGTCATGCTCTTCTTGGGGCGTTTGCATCCCAAGAAAAACCTCGCGGCACTGATCAAGGCATGGCCATCGAAAGGCGATGGTCATGATTGGGATCTCGTCATCGCCGGCTGGAATGAGGGTGGTTACGAAGAGACACTGCGCAGTCTCGTGGATAAGCGCGGTCTCCAAAATTCCGTTCACTTCGTTGGGCCGCTCGTCGGCCGAAAGAAGATCGCAGCTTTTCGGCTGGCCGATGCATTCATTCTACCGTCGTTGAGCGAGGGGTTGCCGATAGCTGTCCTCGAGGCTTGGTCCTATGGCCTTCCTGTCCTGCAGACCGACGCCTGCAATCTTCCGCAAAGCTTCCGCGAGAATGCGTCCTTTCGCATATCGGATAACGCCGATGAGATGGCGCAGGACATTCGATCGTTCATGCGTCTCACCACGGAGGAAATCGTAAAGATCGGACGCAATGGCCGACAGCTCGCCGAGCAGAAGTTCGGTTGGGAGGGGATCGCTGCCCAGATGCGGGAGGTCTATGCTTGGCTTCTACACGGCGGCCACCAACCCAGCTGCGTTCGTATTGCCGGAGAGTAAACCCTCGCATGCGCCTCGATCTCTACAACCGGTCAACTTTTTCGCGCACGAAGCCGATGTGGGTCGAAGCAATTTGGATTGCGGCGCAATGCATTTTCATTCGGTCTCAGCTGCCAGGCTCGGCGCACCGCCGGCTCGTGCTTCGCCTTTTCGGCGCAAGGATCGGAAAAAATGTGACGATCAAGCCGGGTGTACGCGTCAAGTTTCCCTGGCGGCTGTCGATCGGAGATCATTCGTGGATTGGCGAGGACGCGTGGATCGACAATCTCGCTGACGTCAGCATCGGGGCGCACTGTTGCATCTCGCAAGGCGCCTATCTCTGTACGGGGAACCACGATTGGCACGCGACTGGATTTGATCTCCGCGTGAATTCGCTGCGGATCCGTGATGGCGCATGGATCGCGGCGCGCGCGGTCGTGGCGCCTGGTGTAACGGTTGGAGAAGGCAGCATTCTAACGCTCGGCAGCGTGGCGACCCGCAATTTGCACGCATGGACAATCAATTCCGGCAGTCCGGCGAAACAGATAGGCCTACGGGTCAAGCCACCGTGCGACGCGGTCCCTCCACAGTCGCGAGCTTAGCGCCATAGGTGTCGCCATCCATGCGGTTGATTTTCGTAAATCGCTTCTTCTATCCGGACCATTCCGCCACCAGCCAGATGCTGAGCGATCTTGCATTTGGCCTCGCCGAAAAAAGTCTTGAGATCATCATCATAACGAGTCGTCTGCGCTACGACGATCCAAAGGCAAGCTTGCCGCGGCGTGAAACGGCGAACGGCGTCCGGATCGAGCGCATCTGGACATCCCGGTTCGGCCGGGACCGGCTTTTTTTCCGCGCAATCGACTATCTGACGTTCTATTTGTCCGTCGCTAGAGCATTGGCCGGAACTGCGCGTCGGGGCGACGTCATCGTTGCGATGACCGATCCGCCAGCCATCTCGGTTGTTGCTGCGTTTGTGGCTCGCTGGCGCGGCGCACGCATCATAAATTGGCTTCAGGATGTGTTTCCCGAAGTCGCGGAAGCACTCGACGTCACGACAGGCCCGACATCCATTCTGTTTTCCGCACTGCGCCGGCTTCGCAACATCTCGCTGCATTGGGCGGACATGAACGTTGCGATTGGTGAGCTGATGTCGCGGCGTGTGAAGGCACTTGGCGTGTCAAGCGACCGTATCTTTGTGCTGCCAAACTGGGCGGACACCGATGCGATACGCCCCATCCCTGCAGAGATAAACAGCCTTCGATGTGAGT
>CAYYDL010000769.1:0-6425 GCA_964470545.1 uncultured Hyphomicrobium sp.
TCTCCGGCCATCGACGCGTCATTGCCGCGCTCGGCCGAGGATGACGGTGAGACACCGGGAAACCGGAATGCCCCAGCGATCCGGCGTCGCCACCAATGGGTGAGCGGGACCTCGCTGACGGGCGCGCCTTCGATCGCATGCACCATCGTCGATGACGACGTCAGAATGGCCGCGTGCTTCGCGACCGAGCCTGCGCGCAATCGAAACACGGCGATGTCTCCTGTGCCGATCGAAAACACGGGTATCGGGACGAGATGGCGCGTCGCCGCTTCAAGCATCGCCTCCCGCCCACTCGCCTCGGCCCAATCGCGGCTGTAGGACGGCGGCGTTTCGGCGTCCGCGCCATAAAGCTCCCGCCAGACGCCGCGCACCAGTCCGAGGCAATCGGTGCCCACGCCGCAAAGGCTTGCCTGGTGATGGTAGGGCGTCCCGATCCAACGGCGGGCGGTGATGACGATGCCGTCTCTGGTAAGAGTCTTCATAACTTCGGTTCCGTCGAGCATGACATGAGCGAATATCATCTCAGCTCGCGCGGCCGATCTTGGTCAGGAACTGGTTGCCTGGGATCGCCGGGAAGCCGCGAAAGTTCAGCGTGTTCGCAAAGCGTGCTTTGCAGGTTTCGAAACGCTTGTCGCAGCCCGCCGTGACGATAAAGGTATCGCCCGCCGCGGGCGGCCCTTCCGCCTCCGCCCAAAGCTCGATTTCGACGGATGCCGCAAGTTTCGTGTGCGCTTTGATCTCGATCTTCAGACCGGACGACGCGCCTGAGGTGAACGTGAAAAGCCCGCGGGAAAAAAATCGGGTTTCGAACGCGTCGATACCGGAGACGATGAAGCGGCGCGCGGAAAGTGGTGAAACGATCGTGCCGATTCCGCGGAACGCCGTTGAGGTCAGATCGATCGTGCAGCGTGCGTCGCCGAGGTCGGCATCGCATGTCTGCTGTAGAAGCCGGCCGCGCGGCTGCTGCAAATAATGGGCGAGCCCGCGCAACTCGGCGGTGAACGACGAGCCCGTGCGCCGCACTTCGCCGATGCTGCCCGACCGCATCAGCACGTGCTGGCTCGGATCGAACCAGTTGACGCGATAAATCGCAATGCGTGCGTCGTCGTAGCGGCCGGCAGCGAGATCGTCCTCCGTCAACGTTGCCGACGACAGCGCGCCGGTTACTTCGAGGTTGTCGACGGAGAGACCGAGACCGTCGGTGATGTCGCTCGCGGTGAACCCGCTTGCGGCTTCGTAGGTCGTTCCGTCGAACGTGATCGCGTTGTCGTGATCGGTAAAGCCCATGATGGTGCCGTCGCGACGTTCGACACGCCAGCACCAACAGAGCGTCGTCGCGCCGGATGCCAGATGCGCCGCGAATTCCGGCGACAGCGCCTTCATAGCCGCACCTCGACGATCGGGATGTTTGGAATTACGCCGGACGTGAAGCCCGAAAGGTTGATTTCGAGCTTGTCGGTGTCGAAGCGGACGGGCACGTCGAATTCGAAGCCTGCGGTAACGCTTTGGCCGTCGGCTGGAGCGTGACCTGCCAAAAACGTCACGACTCCCGTCGCGGGATCGACGGCATAGTCCGTTCCTTCCGTTTGCGCGGCTCCGGCGACAGCGATGTAGATCGTTCCCGCAACGGGCTTTTTGATGTCGCGCGTCCACGGCGCGAACGCGCTGCCGTAGACTTTCTGCAGTTGGAACGTCGCGCGTGTGCCATCGCCAGTGCCGAGCGTCTGATCCAGCGCGCTCGGCGTGGCGTTGGGTGGACATGATTTCCAGTCCATCGGATCGCGCCAGCGAAAGGCGTGCAGCCGGCCGCGACGCTCTTCGAAGAACGCGATGATCTGGTGGAGATCGTCGAGCGACTTCACGCCGTAGCCAGCGTTGTAGCTGCGACGGCTATCGGCCCAACGGCTGTTGCGCTCTTCGTATCCCGAGCCGAGCACGACGACGTCGGTGCGCCGCTCCGGGCCGCCTTGGGCGTTGCGCGAGATCGCCGTCGGAAATCGGACGTCGTGGAAGGACATGATACGTTTTTTCTCAACGGAAAGGCACGAGCTTGGAACTATCGTCATCCTCGGCCGAGAACGGCGAAGCCGTGTCGAAGGCCGGGGATCCAGCGCAAGAAGCGCCGAAGGCTCTTTTTTGCGTCTTCGACGAATCTCACGCTGGATCCCCGAACGGCATCGCCATGGCTCAGCCGTTCGAGGATGACGACATGGATTTATAGGTTGCGTTGTCCGGCGGCGGCGGCGCGGGCGATCATCGCGGCGATCTGCGACTGCGAGCGGTTGAAACTTTGCACATCCGGCGTCGAGATGTTGATCGTAATCGGCTGACCGCCGCCTCCGCTCATCGCGACGCCGAGGCGGCCGTCTGATCCGCGCGTCAACGGTATGATGGCTTCCGGCCCGTTTTCGCCCGCGAGACCCGTTGCGCCACCCGCAAGCGGAAACGAGATCGGGCTTGCGATCACGCCGCCGCTCGCGAACGGCACCGCAGTCCCCTGCTGGATGACGCCGCCTTTGGCGAAGGGTAGCGCGCCGCCGATCACATTCTGGAACACCGACGCCAATCCGGTCGTCATCGGCTGCAGCGCCGTCTTCAAAGCGAGATTCGAGATATTCAGCGCCAGCGATTTGAAGACATCGCCGACGTTCTTGCCCTTTATCGCGATATCGTCGAAGGCAGACACAAGCGTCGTCGAGAACTGGCGGCCGAGGCGGGTCGTCGAGGTCAATGCGGTCTGCAGGTCGCTCGTGTCGGCGGTGAGCTTCACGCTCCAGGTTTCGATCGGTTCATCTGTCGTCGCCATCGTCTCTCTCTTTGTCCGGGAAGCGTTGCATCAGCGCGTGAAGATCGCGGCGCGTGATGTTTTCGCCTTCCGCAAAATTTCCGAAGCGGCCGATGAGCGCCGCCTGCAGCTCACGCGGGGTCAGCGACCAGAAGACATGAGGTGCCAGGCCAAGCGCGCCGAGGCCGAGCTCCATCACGCGCGTCCAGCGAAAGGGTCGGGTTCAGCGCTCTCCCCTCCTTCGCTCGATTTACCAGCGCCGCCGCCGAACGTCGCGCTCAGAAGCCGCGCGACGATGTCGACATAGCCTGCGGCGCCGTCTTCGGCCTGCATCGCGTTGACGTCGTCTTCGCTGATCGCGGATCCGGCCCACCTAAGGCCGGCTGCAATGATCTTCGTGCAATCGCGCGCCGAGAGGCGCCCTTTTTCAAAACGCGCGGCAAGCGCGAGCATGTCATCATCGCCGAATGCGCTTTCGAGTTCAGCGAGAGCACCGAGCGTCAGAACAAGCTTATATGTCTGGCCGTCGAGCGTCGCTTCGATCTCGCCGCGGTGCTTGTTGATCATCCATATCTCTCCCAATGAACGTCATCTTCGGTCGAGCGTAAGCAAAGACCGGAGATCCAGCGTGAGAGTCGTCGAAGACGCAGTATTGTGCCTTCGCCGATTCTTACGTTGGATTCCCGAACGGTCTCGCGGCGCTCGCCCGTTGGAGGTTGACGCTTACGATGCGGCGGTAAATGTCAGTTCGCCCGCGCTCTCGAGCGAGATGTCGAAGGTCATCTCGGCATCATGGCGGCCGGAGAATTCGAGCGAGGTGATCTGGAACGCGCCATGGATCGTGCCGAAGTCGGGCAGGATCACCTGCCAGTCGCGCACCGTGCCGTTGAAGGCGTAATCGCGGATCGTCGTATCGGACGCACCATCCTTGAAGACGCCCGAGCCCGTGATGCGCGCGGACTTGACGCCTGCGCCCGTCAGAAGCTCGCGCCACTGGCCGGCGCTTTCGGTGTTGGTGATTTCGACCGTCTCGGCGCTGATCGAAAGCCCGCGTGCCCGAAGGCCTGCGACCGTCGTGAAGACGCCCTCACCTGTCGTATCGACCTTCAGGAGAAGGTCCTTGCCTTTCTGTGCTGCCATGGAAGTGACTCTTTTGTTTGGTGCCCGGCGACTCGCGTTCCGCGAGCCGGCCGCCGGGCACGGGCTTGCTGCTTCTTTGTCGTGCGACTCGCGTTCCGCGAGCCGGCCGCCGGAGAATTGTCTCCTCGGGAAGAGCCTGAGGATGAAAACTCCATGGCTTCATCAACTTCCGCGACGGTGCATTGCGACTCCGCTTCGCGGAGCCGGCTGCAATGCACGGGCTTGCTGCTTCTTTCTTGGGTTTCGTCATCCTCGAACGGACGAGCATCGCGAGGACGTTCGGGGATCCAGCGTCAAAGTCGCCGAAGGCTCGATAGCGCGTCTTCGAGGAGTCTCATGCTGGATCCCCGACCGCGACGCGGCTTGCCGCGCACGGTCGGGGATGACGACGAGGCGTCACTCGACTTCCGTGACGGCGCGGAAGCGGGCGATGCCGTGGAAGGTTTCGCCATCGTTGTCGCGGCGGACCTCAGAATATTCGTGCCGGAGATTGATGAGCCGGTGACCTGTCAGCGCGAGCGCCTGATCGTGCAACGCGTCACGTGCTGCGGCGATCACTGCCTGGGCTTCCTTGCGGCCACGTCCGCGCGACCACGCATGCAGCGTGATCGTGTGCTCGTACCCTTCATCCGTTCCGGTCGACCAGTCGCGCTCGGTGGATTGCCCGAATGTCAAGAACGGAAATTCGGCGCGCGCGGGGACATCGTCATAGACACGCGCGCCACCAAGCGCGATCATGGTCGACGCGTCGTTCGTCAATTTCGAGAAGATCGCCTGCTGCAGGGCGAAAGCTGCACTCGACATCACTTGCCTCCTCGAACACGGGCCACGGCAGCGGAATTCTCCGACGATCCGCGCGCACGCACGGCATTGATCTCGGCTTCGCGCTTCGCCAGCATCTGCTCAACCAGCATTGCCGCCCGGTCGCGCACTGAGCTGCCGATGCCCGTGATGCTCGTGCTTATCTTCATAGGTCGCGCTCCTCCGATGGACACTTCAGCCAGTGGCCGCGGTCCTCGATGTCGATTGCGCCGAGGATGTCGAAGATCCGCGCGCCGCAACGGAAGCGCATGGCGGGCGTCACGTCGCTGCGATAGCGGATCCAGATGTCGTGCGATGCCGTTCCGGCAACGCGGTCGAGCGTAAAATCCTCATCGACCGTGCGCGACCAAATCGCTGCCCAGACTTCGGCGACGGTGCTCCATTCAGTCGTCGAACCTCCCGCGTCGTCGCTCGTGCGGACGGCGCTTTCGATGACGACGCGATGGCGGAGATCGCCCGCCCTGACAGGTGCTTTCATAGCCGGATGGTCCGAAACGGATTGATGAGTTCACCCACAGCGTCGGGAATGCGTGCACCCTCGCCGCCGATCTCCTGCGGATCGCGGTGTTCGTACCAATGCGCCGCAAGCATCAGGATCGCGTGTTTCAATGGTGCGGGCACGCTGTCGCCGTCGGCGCCAAAACCTACTGTCAGATCGATTTCGATGCCGTTCGCCGGCACCTGCGGCATGGGCGGCATGACGTTGTTCCAGACGAGCCGCGCGGGACGTGCCGCGAGGTCGACGAGATAACTCTCCGCCGGAACGATAACGGCGACGCCGCTTGCGTCTTTGATGCGAACTTCATCGACTGAGCGGAGCGGCGACAATGGCAGCTCCACGTCTCGTCCAGGAGGCCAGCAATCGAGCTTCAGCGTCCACGACTGCGTGACGAGCGCAAGCGACAACGCCGTCTCGATGTGAAGGCGCGACGTCAGCAGGAGACTGGCGATCAGCACGTCTTCTTCGCTGCCGTCGATGCGCAGATGCGCCTTCGCATCGGCGACGGTGACCGGTTCCGAAGCCGGCGGACTCGTCATCGCAAGGGACATTTGAACCTTCCAAGATGAAGGCGCTCGGCGACTCGCGTTCCGCGAGCCGGCCGCCGAGCGCATGGGTGGATCGCCGTTCTTTTCGATCAAAGCCGTGCGTTACGACCGCCTCCATGAAGCGGAGTCGTAAGGTCAATCGAGAATGCGGGGCCGCCGCGAGGGCAGCAGCGACCCCGCACGTTTCCACGCGGGCGGGAGGGGAACCCACGGGAAAAGACTTTATTCGCGCCGGCGCTCGGCTCGTTTTCGTCATCCTCAGACGAGCACGGCGCAGCCGTGTCGAAGTCTGGGGATCCAGCGCAAGACTCGTCGCAGACACAATCCCCGAACGTCCTCACGATGCTCGTCCGTTCGAGGATGACGAAGCGCGCTTGGCGGCCGGCCCCGCGGAGCGGAGTGGCCAAGCGCAATCAAAGAAGCGTCACGCGCTGAACTTCAGCAGCTTGATCGCGTCGAAGTCTTGCACGCCGCCGCCGACACGCTTCGTCGTGTAGAAGAGCACGTAAGGCTTGGCGCTGTAAGGATCGCGCAGTACGCGTATCCCGGCGCGGTCGACGATGAGATAGCCGCGCGAGAAATCACCGAAGGCGATCGAGAACGAACCCGTATCGATGTCCGGCATGTCCTC
>CAYYDL010000770.1:0-2067 GCA_964470545.1 uncultured Hyphomicrobium sp.
ATCTCATTCATCGTCGGGCTGTCTATTCCACGCAGTCGAACGACTATGAATTTTCCCGCTACACCGTCAACGAGCATTGGCGTGCAGGCATTGACGATGTCGAACACACGTTGACCAATCCAGCCTGGATCAATCGCGAACGGCCGGAAGACGGTGTAATGGTGCTCGACCTCACCAAAGATCTCATGCCACCCATGCCCCCGGAGACCACAAATGAAAATTGACGACGTCAAAAAACGCGCCTTCGCAATGCCTTTGACGAGTCCCGCCTTCCCACCCGGTCCCTATCGCTTCATCAATCGCGAATATCTGATCATCGCTTACCGCACCGATCGCGAAGCTCTCGAAAAAGTCGTCCCCGAACCGCTGACTTTCGATGACCCGATCGTCAAATATGAATTCATCCGCATGCCGGATTCGACGGGATTCGGCGATTACTGCGAGTCCGGGCAGGTCATTCCGGTCAAATTCAACGGTGTCGACGGCGGCTACACGCACGCGATGTTCCTGAACGATGGACCGCCGATCTACGGCGGCCGCGAGCTCTGGGGCTTTCCGAAAAAATTCGCGAAACCGACGCTTGCCCCCGACATCGATACTCTTGTCGGGACGCTCGATTACGGCAGCGTCCGCATTGCGACGGGCACCATGGGCTTCAAGCACAAGGCCCTCGATCCCGCGGCCGTTGCCAAGTCGCTCGCAGTGCCGAACTACCTTTTGAAAATCATTCCGCATGTCGATGGAACGCCGCGCATCCTCGAGCTTGTCGACTATCGCCTTGAAGACGTGACGATCAAAGGGGCATGGAGCGGCCCGGGCGCGCTTGATTTGCGGCCGCACGCACTCGCGCCGATCGCTGATCTTCCCGTGCGCGAGATCATTTCTGCGACCCACATCCTTGCCGATCTCACCCTCGGCCTCGGCAAAGTCGTCTACGACTACCTCGATACAAAATAGGAGTGTCCCCATGAAACTCGACGGCAAGGTTGCCCTGATAACGGGCGCGGCCAGCGGCATCGGCCATCAGATCGCCCGGCGCTACGTCGAAGCCGGCGGACGCGTCGTCATCGCTGACTTGAACCTCGAAGCCGCGACCGCTGCCGCGAAGGAGCTCGGCGGCGCCAAGGATGCCATCGCGGTCGCGATGGATGTCTCGAATGAAGAGCAGGTCAACGCAGGTGTCGAGAAGGCGGCAGCGACCTTCGGCACCGTCGACATCCTCGTCTCGAACGCCGGCATTCAGATCGTCCACCCGATCGAGGATTTTCCCTTCGCGGATTGGAAGAAGATCATGGCGATCCATGTCGACGGCGCCTTCCTGACGACGAAGGCCTGCGTCAAGCACATGTACAAGCAGAAGTCCGGCGCGCTGATCTACATGGGCTCGGTGCACAGCCACGAGGCCTCGCCGTTGAAGTCGGCCTACGTCGCCGCGAAGCACGCGATCCTTGGCCTCGGCCGCGTGATGGCGAAGGAAGGCGCGCAGCACAACGTTCGCTCCAACGTTATCTGTCCCGGCTTCGTGCGCACGCCTCTCGTCGACAAGCAGATCCCCGAGCAGGCGCACGAACTCGGCATCACCGAGGAACGCGTGATCAAGGAAGTGATGCTCGGCGAGACCGTCGACAAGGAATTCACGATGGTCACCGACATCGCCGAGGTCGCCCTTTTCCTCGCGGCCTTCAAGACGAATGCACTCACCGGTGAAAGCATCATCGTCAGCCACGGCTGGCACATGAACTGATTTCGCCTCCTTCGTTATCCTCGGCCGAGTGCGCGGCGCGCATTGACAGGCAGAACGCCCCCTCATCCGCCCCTTCGGGGCACCTCTTCCCGATGGGAGAAAGAACGGCACCTCCTCTCCCGGAACGGGAGAGGATGCCCGCAGGGCAAGTGAGGGACTTCCGTTGCGAATGTTATTCTCGGCAGAAAGCCGGGGATCACATGCTTATTCTCCCGGTGCGGCCTGGGGTACGGCATCAGCCTCAGTGTGATGTCTCACGTGACGGCCGTGCTTCGGATCCGTCGCAATCGAAATCCCCCAGAACACCAGACCGCCGACGGCGA
>CAYYDL010000771.1:0-2315 GCA_964470545.1 uncultured Hyphomicrobium sp.
TTCACGACCTTGGAGACGATGACCAACGCGCGCGCCGCGCGCGCTTGGGCGCTCGCTGGACTAGGGGGCGACGAGAAAGCGATCGCCCGGCATTTTGTTGCTGCTTCCACGAACACCGCGGAGGTGACGAAGTTTGGCATCGACACCGCCGACATGTTCCCTTTCTGGGACTGGGTCGGCGGACGCTACTCGATGAATTCGGCGATCGGGCTTTCAACGATGCTCGCCATTGGCCCAGACAATTTTCGCGCGATGCTCGACGGTTTTCACGAAATCGACGAGCATTTTCGCACCGCCCCGTTCGAGCGCAACCTGCCGGTGCTGATGGGCCTTCTATCCGTTTGGTACAATGATTTCTTCGGTGCCGAAACCGTCGGGGTGTTTCCCTACGAGCAATATCTGAAGCGGTTCCCAGCCTATCTCCAGCAGTTGACGATGGAAAGCAACGGCAAGCATGTGACGCTTGACGGCGACCCCATCGGCTACAGCAGCGGCCCGATATATTGGGGCGAGCCCGGCACCAATGGTCAGCACTCGTTTTATCAACTGATTCACCAGGGGACGCGCTTGATCCCCTGTGACTTCATCGCTTTCGGCCAGTCGCTCAATCCGTTGGGGCAGCAGCACGACATGCTGCTCGCGAACGTGTTCGCCCAGGGTGAGGCGCTCGCCTTTGGTAAGACGCCGGAGGAAGTCCGCGCCGAGGGTTCACCTGACTGGCTCGTGCCCCATCGTACGTTCGAGGGCAACCGGCCGTCCAACACGATCCTCCTCGAACGACTGACACCCGGGACACTCGGGAAGCTTGTCGCCCTCTACGAACATAGTGTCTTTACGCAAGGCGCAGTCTGGCACATCGATTCGTTTGACCAATGGGGTGTCGAGCTCGGCAAGGTGCTGGCCATGCGCATCATCCCCGAACTCGATGGCAACGCGGATGCTCAGCTTGGCCATGACAGTTCGACGAACGCCCTGATCCGCCGGTATCGCGCGCTCAAAGAACCCTCATGAGGTCACGCTGATGGCTCTGCATTGAGCCGGCACGCGTTCGAATCAGCTTCCTCACCCCCGAACAGGCAGAGGCTATATCCGTGTAACCCGGTGTCCTCTCTAACGACGCAAGTCCAGTACTCGCGAGTGCCAAGCGAATTGACAGCATTGGCGGTCATCCCCATACTTCGCCGCTTTCCTGCTCGGCGGCCAAGGCGCCGTCAACGCGAGGGGAACGGCAATGCAACGCGATCCGGATGACGGACAGTCGGTGCGGTGGATCGCGCCAGTGGAACTGACCGCTGGGGAAGGACGACGACGACGATAATTGTCATCGTCTTCGTCAATCCTACCCGCTAATCCATCGCACAGGAGATCTTCCGTGATTACACCCGTGATGCCGACCTATGGTCGGTGGGACGTTGCCGTTGAAAAGGGTGAAGGCTGCTATCTGTGGGCCGCCGACGGCCGTAAGTTTCTCGATTTCACCAGCGGCATCGCCGTCACCTCACTCGGCCATTGCCACCCGTACCTGATCGAGGCGCTGACCAAGCAGGCTGGCCAGTTATGGCATTCGTCGAACCTGTTCCGCATTCCGGGGCAGGAGCGGCTGGCGCAGCGGCTGGTGGAAAACAGCTTTGCCGACACCGTGTTCTTTAACAATTCCGGCGCCGAGGCGGTCGAGCTGTCCATCAAGGTCGCGCGTAAATACCAAAGTGAGACCGGTCACCCTGAACGCTACCGGGTGATTGGCTGCAACGGCTCGTTTCATGGCCGCAGCTTCGCAACGCTCGCCGCGGCGGGTGCGGAAGCCTATCTTAGAGGCTTCGGCCCGGTGATGGACGGGTTCGATCACGTCGCCTTCAACAATCTCAATGAAATGCGCGCCGCGGTGACGGACAAGACGGCCGCCATCCTGGTCGAACCGGTACAGGGCGAAGGCGGGGTACGCGCGCCGTCGGCGGATTACCTGCTCGGCCTCCGGCAGATCTGCGACGAATTCGGGCTGATGCTCGTTTATGACGAGGTGCAGTGCGGCATGGGCCGCACCGGCAAGCTGTTCGCCCATCAATGGGCGGGCGTGGCGCCGGACATCATGGCCGTGGCGAAGGCTTTGGGGAATGGGATGCCGATCGGCGCGTGCCTCGCGACCGAGAAGGCGGCGGTCGGCATGGTGCCGGGCTCGCACGGGTCGACCTTTGGCGGCAATCCGATGGCAGTCGCGGCCGGCAATGCCGTACTCGATGTAATGCTCGAACCGGGCTTCCTGCCGCGGGCCGACAAGATGGCGCAATTGTTGCGCGGCAAGCTCGACGATCTGGTGC
>CAYYDL010000772.1:0-4363 GCA_964470545.1 uncultured Hyphomicrobium sp.
CCCGAATTTGCGGGCGTTTTGCGCAAATCATCCTCGCCCATCAGTGGCTCACTCGATCCCGAACATGTCGCGAGACTTGCATCACCATGCTTCGCCGTTCCCCCTTTGCAGCTTGGCTTTCCGGCTTGCCCGCCGTCAAGCCTTGTGGCAGTGTCCGCCCGCCTGAAGGAGGAGCGTTCGCGCCCGCGGCTTGGCACGCCTGATTCTCCAAGGCATTACGCCCCTTTAGCTGCCGTAGCTCAGTGGTAGAGCACTCCCTTGGTAAGGGAGAGGTCGAGAGTTCAATCCCCTCCGGCAGCACCAGCCCTCTGTGACGATCAGGCTTCGGATATTTTCTCGAGCTGATATAGCGGCCGGTATTTGCGCGCGACGATCGTAATGCGCTCCCCCGCGCGGCGCATCGGATGTCCCTGCGTGATGAGCTGGATCATGACGCCGCTATCCATGACGAGTTCCGCGTAGTCGCTTCCCCACACCCTCACCGTGCCCGAGAACACATGCGTTCCTGGTTCGAGAAGATCAGGCGGGCCTGTCTTGGTTCCGCTCATGTGTCACACCGTATCCACGAGAGCAGACGGATTGTGCCGACGAAACCGCGGCAAGCGCAAGACCGGCAGTCGCTTCGCCACTGATTTCTGCTCCGGCCGTGCGGCCCGACGGCCATGGTGGTGCGAATTCGCAAATCGGAAGCGGACTTGTCTTGACTAATAGTCCCGAACGCCTCATGTGATCCGCGCGGTTGTCACGATTGCGACGCCGCGAACTTGAAGGAACCCAACCCTTGTCTAGCGACAGTAGTCGATTGCCCCGGCCGTCGAGGCTCGTGGACTGACCGTTGGGTCGGCTTGCCACGGTCCGTGCGGCGGCGGATCGGAAGGTAAGTCATGGAAAACATCCGCAACGCATCGGGCAACGACGCCGACCCGATCGCCCTGGTCGAACTGCTCGACGAGCACGACGCCGACATTGTCGCGCAGCTCAACGAGCAAGACCTTGAAACTGCAGCATCTATTCTCGCTCAACTGCCGCTGGACCGGGTCGTCGAAATTTTCGACCGGCCGGAGCTTTCACGCGCCAGCGAGCTAATCCTCGAACTGCCGGAGGAATTTGCCGGCAAGGTTCTGACGGGGATGTCCGCGGACCGGGCCGTCGACCTGCTGCGCCAGCTCGACGGGCCTGAGCCGACCAAGCTGCTCTCCCGCGTCGATTTTGAAACAGCGCAATCCCTGAAGTTGCTGCTGACCTACAATGAGGGGACGGCCGGCAGCATCATGACGACGGAATTCGTGAGCGTTCCGTCCACGTTTACGGTCGCCGACACCCTCCGCCTCATCCGCGAGGTCGAGCACACCCGTGAAACGGTCTACGCAATTTACGTGACCGATCCCGTCACGCGAGAGCTGGTCCGCACCGTTACGCTGCGCCAGCTGATCACCGGCGCGCCGGAAGAAAACATCCTCGACGTCGCGCCCGACCGCGATCCGATCTGGGTCGAACCCGATACGGATCGGGAGGAAGTCGCTCGCCTGATCTCGATTCATGACCTTCTCGCTGT
Source organism: uncultured Hyphomicrobium sp. (assembly GCA_964470545.1). Lineage (GTDB taxonomy): Bacteria > Pseudomonadota > Alphaproteobacteria > Rhizobiales > Hyphomicrobiaceae > Hyphomicrobium_B. The sequence continues at coordinate 1,556 of CAYYDL010000772.1, forward strand.
CCCGGTCCTCAATCCGAAACATCGCGTGCTTGGCATCGTGACGGTCGATGACGTCATCGACGCGATCCTCGCCGAAAGTACCGAAGACGTGCAGAAATTCGGTGGTGTCGAAGGCATCGCGGAACCCTATCTTGAAATCGGCTTTTTCGAGATGATCAAAAAAAGGGCGGGCTGGCTCTGCGCACTTTTCCTCGGCGAAATGCTGACGGCGAGCGCCATGCAACATTATTCCGACGAGCTTGAGAAAGCGGTTGTTCTGACGCTTTTCATTCCCCTTATCATGAGTTCCGGCGGCAATTCCGGTTCACAGTCGACGTCACTCCTCATCCGCGCGCGGGCGCTCGGCCAATTGCGTCTGCGCGACTGGTGGCGGGTTGCGATCCGCGAAATCCCGACCGGCATCACGCTCGGAACCATCCTCGGCGTGATCGGCATGCTGCGCATCACGGTCTGGCAGATGACGGGTATTTTTGATTATGGCCAGTATTGGCAACTGGTCGCGCTGACCGTCGGACTGGGCCTCATAGGCATCGTGACGTTTGGCTCGCTTGCGGGTGCGATGTTGCCGTTCCTGCTGATACGCGTCGGCTTCGACCCCGCGAGCGCGTCCGCCCCGTTTGTCGCAACGCTCGTCGACGTCACCGGCCTGATGATCTACTTCACCGTCGCGATGCTGGTTCTGCGCGGAACACTGCTCTAGCAGGGGTAGACGGCATTTAGATCGTAAATCGCGACCAAAAGTCCCCGATGGCATATGCGGAAAAGTAGCCCGCATGTGCACTGCACTTTTGCACCACCGAAATAAACGGCCCGGTATTGGGTGGCATCGACAAACGCGACAACCATCACCATTTAGGATGCTGCAACGGACGTTTGCCGTTCTGAATCCGATGGGTCTATAAGGGCGCTTCGCCTGCACCCATTGGCGATAGCCTGTTTTTCATAACAACTCAGTGGTCTCATGGACTCAGAAAAGAAGCCGACGCGCGCCGAAGTCGAAGAAGCGGTCAAGACCATCATCCGGTGGTCGGGAGACGATCCCGCACGTGATGGCCTGCTGGAAACGCCGGCTCGGGTCGCCAAGGCCTACCAGGAATACTTCCGCGGCTATGCAGAGGATCCGGAAGCGATCCTTCAGAAGACCTTCGAGGAAATCGAGGGTTACGACGAGATGATCGTGCTACGCGGCATTCGCTTCGAGAGCCATTGCGAGCATCATATGGCGCCGATCATCGGCCGCGCCTGGGTCGCTTATATCCCGAACGGTCGCGTCGTCGGCATTTCAAAACTCGCGCGCATCGTCGATGCCTACGCGAAGCGCCTTCAGATCCAGGAAAAAATGACGGCACAGATCGCCAACACGATCCAGGACGTTCTCCAACCGCAAGGCGTCGCGGTCGTGATCAAGGCCGAGCATCACTGCATGACGACGCGCGGCGTCCATAAGCCCGGCACCGACATGGTGACGAGCCGCATGCTCGGCGCTTTCCGCGACAATCCGATCACGCGTCAGGAACTCCTGGCGATGGTGACGGAGGATAGCCGGACAAGCTGACATCATCGGTCGGGTAATCGACCGCAACAAGGTAAAGGCCCGATGCCGGCGCAACAGGCCCGCAGGCTTCGCGATTGCGCGCTGCAAGTGCCATCGCGAGATCTTCCCGTGTCCACTTGCCTTCGCCGACGAGCTTCAGGCTTCCGACGATTGACCGCACCTGATGGTGCAGGAACGAACGCGCTGAAACGGTGCAGACGATCTCATCGCTATCCCGGGATACTTCGAACACATCGAGCGTCTTGACGGGCGACGCCGCTTGGCATTGCGCCGCGCGGAACGTCGTGAAATCGTGCTTGCCGATAAGCAACTGCGCAGCTTCGTGCATCGCTCCGGCGTCGAGATCCTGCATCGTCCACCACACGCGATTCCGGTCGAGAACCGGCGGCGCCCTGCGCGTCAGGAGGCGATACTTGTAGTGTCGCTTGATCGCGCTGAAGCGCGCATCGAACGCTTCGCCGACTTTCGCGCACGAGACGACGCCAATCGGATGCGGACGCAAATGGAAGTTCATCGCGTCACGCACGCGGGTGGGTGCCCATTCCTTTTCCAAATCGAAATGCGCGACTTGCCCTAGGGCATGAACGCCGGCATCGGTACGCCCCGCACCGCGCACGCCGACGCTCACATGCACGAACTTGCCGATTGCATCCTCGAGCAGACCCTGGATCGAAAGCCCATGCGCCTGCCGTTGCCATCCAACAAATGGCGTGCCTTCGTATTCAACGGTAATTCGGTAGCGCGGCATTCAGGCCCGAAAGTCGAAAAAATGATTTTGGCCATCCCTAGCCGCAGCAACGCCGGTTCACAATGCCCGGCTTAATGTCCCGACCCGACGGCGCCGGGGTTGCCCGGTATGGCGCCAGCCGGGCCGTGAAATCCGTTCGGCGCGCGGAAGACACGGCCACCGGTTGCACCAATGTGATAAAAACCGGGGTGCCATTGAAAGACGTGACCGCGCCCGCGTCCATGAAACCGGCCCCGATTGCCGAAAGGCCCATCGACCGGCGCGTAATAGATGCCATCGCCATCGTCGTAGAAGCCAGCACCGGCCGCGCCTCTACCGCCATAGTTCGCACCGGCGCTATAGCTATAAACACGCGTGTCGCTATAGCTCAGGTTCAACGGCACGCGATCAGGATTGATGATGACCTGGCGATCCGGCGGTAGCGGACGATAAACACGCACGCCATGCTCGAGCGTCACGACGGCGCCGTAGTAGGGCTTGGTCTCGATCCGTGTCGTGAAACTTT
>CAYYDL010000773.1:0-3730 GCA_964470545.1 uncultured Hyphomicrobium sp.
TGAGCGGCATTCGCGGCAAAGATCAGCTTGACCGCGATAAGCTGCTGATTACGGCGTTCATCATCAAGCTCAAGCCGCATCACCTGCCCGGCATCGCCGTTTATGGCGATCATCTGCGCCTGCTGGAGGCGACCGGAAACAACCCGCTCGTGATTGTCGATATGCTTGCGAAGGCCGCACCGCAGCCCGAGCCGGCCAATCTCGGGAAATCACTGCAGCAGGGAATCGATCTCATCGCCGCCGTCCCGGCCGATCGGAACCGGCGGGCGATCTTCGTTCTCTCCGACGGCCACGCCGACGATAAGCTCGACGGCATCGCGCAAAAGGCGGCCGACCGCGGCGTCTCGATCACGTTCGTTACCGGCCCGACCTCTCGCCCGGTCGACAAGGCGAAGCTCGCTGAGATTGCGAACGTGTCCGGCGGTCGTCTCATTGAACCGGCGAACCTCGACGCCTTCATCGAAAACCCGTACGAGCTGCTCGACAGCGGCGGTTCGGCTCAATTCCCGCTCACGGGTCTGCATCGCTATTTCTGGCAGGACGCTCCGGAGATCAAGGTCGCGCTTCACTACGGCGACCGGCAGCTCGTCCTCGCCGCGGTGGCGCCGCTTGCCGTCGCAGGTTCGCGCGAGACCGCCCTCTTTTTGATCGACAACTACAGGCTCCAGATCATCGCCGCCGCTGCGACGCTGGTCTTCCTCGTCGTCATCCTGGTCGTGTTGCTCGTCCGGCGACGAGCGGCGCGGAAAGGATCGGGCGCGCCCGCGCGTAGGCCTGCCCTGGCCGTCCTGCAGGACACCGCCAGTGGCGCGGTGTACACGATCAGCGGTTCGCCCACGCGGATCGGCCGTTCAGCGGACAATGAGGTCGTGTTGCCCGACAACACGGTGTCGCGGCTGCACGCGATCCTGAAGCACACGGGCAACGGCAGTTTTCTGATCGAGAACAGGTCCGACGTGAACGCCGCGCGGGTCAACGGGCAGACGGTGCAGGAGTGCAAGCTCGCCGATGGCGACGTGATCTCGCTCGGCCAGACCAGTCTTCGATTTGCGCACGTGCCAGCCTGGTAATGCCTTATGGCGATGAAGCAGCCTGGGCCGACCAGCAGGAAGCCGAGCTTTAGCCCCTTTGCCCTGCCTGCCGGATTTCAGATTTTCGAATTCGATATCCAGGGCGTCCTCGGGCACGGCGGCTTCGGCATCACCTATCGTGCGCACGATCGTCTGCTCGACGAGGTGGTGGCGATCAAAGAGTATCTGCCGACCCAGCTCGCCAGCCGCCGGACCGTGGTGGTGCAGCCGAAATCGTCCGACCTGCACGACGATTACCGCGCGGGCCTCGAGTCGTTCCTGAAAGAGGCGCGGATGATCGCGCGGGTCAAGGACCGGCACGTCGTCCAGATCCGCCGCTATTTCGAGCACAACGGCACGGGCTATATCGTCTTCGATTACGAAGACGGTCCGACGCTCGAGGAAAAGCTCGCCGCCGGCGCGATTCCGGAGGAGGAGCTCAAAGCCATCTTTCTCGGGATCCTCGATGCGCTCGATGCCATTCACGGCCGCGCCATCCTCCATCGCGACCTCAAGCCGAGCAACGTCATATTGCGGAATGGCGCGGACCCGGTGCTGATCGACTTCGGTGCCGCGCGCGATTTTCTCGCGCGCCACAGTCGAAGCGTCACCGCGATCGTCACCGACGGCTACTCGCCGCCGGAGCAGTATGGCAGTTCGGGCGAGCAGGGGCCGTGGACGGACCTCTACGCCCTCGGGGCGATCGCCTATCGCTGCGTCACCGGCCTGCCGCCGCCGAACGCGCTGGTGCGATTGCGCAACGATCCCCTGATTCCAGCAAGTCGGGTATCGCCGCCGGAGTACAGTCGGGATTTCCTCGAAGTCATCGACTACATGTTGCGCATCGAGGAAGTCGAACGCCCTTCTTCGGTGGAAGAGGTGCGGGACGCACTGGGCTTTTCCTCGAAGGCAGAGACGACTTCTTTTGCCAGCATAGAGGCCGGCGGACGCGAGGAGGCCAACACCGGGGCCGTAACAGCGGATACAAGTGGCGATGCCGACATCGTATCCGGCGCAAGGCCGGTCTGGCTCGCGGAAGGCAAGACGGCCGGGTTCGAGTTCGCGGCGGATGTTCCCGCCGACGAGATCGAAGTGTCGTTCCTCCGGGTGTCTACGGGCCTGTATCTGTCGTGCTCCGAAGCGGGGCAGGTCGGATGGGAGCGCGATGAATGCTTTTTCTTTCTTCCAAGGCAGGGCGACGTAAAGCAGCGTACGTTCGTCATTCCCGAAGAACTGGTCGATGAGGTGCCGCCGGGGGAAGAGGTCAGGATCGCTTCATCCGATCGATACATCGACGCCGTGACGTCGTGGCCGTCCGGTCAGAGCGGTCGTGCGTCGAGCGGGCCGTCATGGAACGGCAAGGCGGCGTTCGTGGCCATCGGGCTCCTTGCGTTGGTGGGTCTGTCTGTCTTCTTCTATTGGTATCTGCGATCGTAGGGTGACCGGACTGGTGGGGCGCCGGTCCGGCTCGGGGTTCGCTCAGAGAAACAAAGACACGGGGGGAGCGAGACATGGGGCTTCGGAAGTACGTTGGACGGATCGTGCCGATATCCTGTGCCCTGTTCGCGCTTGCCGCGTCGAGCTATGCCCATGCGCAGGAGCGGCCGGCGTTCACGATCAAGATGAACGGCCAGTTTCGAGAGCGCGGCGGCAAATCGCATCTGATCGATAATACGATCGAGATATTCAAGAATAAATCCGTGAAGCTGAGCGAGCGCGGTTTCTGGAAACTCGACGCGCCGACGATCTTCAATACGACGCTGAATGGAAAAGCCGAGTCGATCGTCGTTTCGCACACCGTGACCTGCAACGGCCACCTCATCAAGTCGGCTCCCAATGAGGTGTCGCTGCAAAGCTCTCTCACGGGTGAGGTCTACAAGCACAAGCTCAGAAATTTCTGGGCCGAATATGTCAATTCTCCGCATTGCAACGGCCACCGCGTCTCGGTCGAAGGATGGGACGAGGTGACCGTCACGCTCGCGGGCGGTTCCTGCCGCTTCAGCCTGCAAAGGAAACTTGTAAAAAAAGGCGAGGGCACGTTCGAGAACCACAGCGCCGGCTGGACCGTCGGCGGCCCGTGCACGACGAGCGGAAGCCTTTCCGAGATTCGCTAGCCCTGAATTGGTGGCCGACCCTCGTCGGCGGTAGATTGTGCCAACACCCGATCGCAATCGTTAAATGGTTAACTGCACGAGTGGCTTCGATTGCCTCGCATCACTGGTCCGGCTAAGTATACCGCGGAGATGCTTCACTAGCAGGCCATTTTCGTGACGAGCGATAGCCAGCCGTTTCAGAAAGGCGGCCATGTATTCGCCCTGCCTGCGGGTACGGAACTCTTTGAATTCCGGATCGAACATCTCCTCGGCCACGGCGGCTTCGGCATCACCTATCTCGCGACCGACAAGCTCCTCGAGGAGGAGGTCGCGATCAAGGAATATCTCCCGAACGACCTCGCGGTCCGCACCGCGGATGCGTCGATCAGGGCGAAGTCGGATGGTGAGCAGCCCGACTTCGAGGCAGGTCTGCGATCGTTCCTGGAAGAAGCGCGCCTGCTGGCACGGTTCCGGCATCCAAATATCGTCCATGTCCGGCGCTTTTTTGAGCACCATGGAACGGGTTACATCGTCTCCGAATATGTGCCCGGCGGGACACTCAGCGCG
>CAYYDL010000774.1:0-4166 GCA_964470545.1 uncultured Hyphomicrobium sp.
TTGCTCACGATTGCCCCCTCACCTCGCCCTTGACGCGGTCGAGGACGCCGTTGATCAGGCGCGCTTCGCCCTGATCGAAAAAGGCGTGCGTGACGTTCAGGTATTCGGCGATGATCAGCGGCCCGTCGGTATCCACCTGCGCCAGCAATTCCCACGTCCCGCACAGCAGGATCGAGCGCAGCAGCGGCTCCGCCGGAACCTGCTGGCCCGGCTTGACGAGAATCGCTTCGAGTTCGGCGCGGCGTACATCGACGCCGAGGACGATATCGGCGAACAACTCCTGCTCGGGCATCACCATCGCCTGCCCGTCGACCGGCTTGCCCAAACGGCGCTCACGGTATTCCTCGATCACCGAGTCCGGGCCCTGCTTGTTCGCCATCATCTGGTAGACAGCTTGCACCGCCGCCAGCCGCGCCGCGCTCATGCGGGCTTTCTTGGAGCTTTTCGCTGGATTGGTGGTCGTCCCGGCCATGGTTACTCCGCCGCTTCCCGCAGTTTCTTGGTTTCGTCGAGGAAGTCCTTGAAGTCTTCCGGCTCGCGGAAATCGTGATAGACGGACGCGTAGCGGATGTAGCCGACGGTGTCGAGCTTCGCCAGCGCCTTCATCACCAACTCGCCGACCTGCGCCGATTTGATTTCCGGCTCGCCGTGGCTTTCCAGCTGGCGTACGATGTGGCTGACGCTTTTCTCGATTTCCTCGACGCTGACCGGGCGCTTGCGCAGCGCGACCTGCATCGAGCGGCTGACTTTATCGCGGTCGAACGGCTGGCGGCGGTCGCCGGACTTGATGACCGTCATGTCGCGCAGCTGGATGCGCTCGAACGTCGTGAAACGCGCATTGCATTCAGTGCATTCACGGCGGCGGCGGATCGCGACGCTTTCCTCGGCGGGGCGCGAATCCTTTACCTGCGTGTCTTCATGGTTGCAAAACGGGCATCTCATATAAATGTCCTCCTATGAAATAAATTCAGTCCTTATCCTTCGTAAATCGGGAAACGGGCGCACAGGGCGGCGACATCCTTGCGGACCGCCTTCTCCAGCGCGGTGTTGCCGGCTTCGCCGTCCTTGGCGAGGCCGTCCAGCACTTTAATGATCATCTGGCCGACCTGTTTCCATTCAGCTTCGCCGAAGCCGCGCGTCGTGCCGGCGGGCGAGCCGAGACGGATGCCTGACGTCACCATCGGCTTCTCGGGGTCGAACGGAATGCCGTTCTTGTTGCAGGTGATGTGCGCGCGTTCCAAGGACTTCTCAGCCTTGTTGCCCGTGATCTTCTTCGGCCGCAGATCGACGAGAATCAAATGCGTGTCGGTGCCGCCGGAAACGAGCGCAAAGCCGTTCTGAACCATGACCTCGCCGAGGGCGCGGGCGTTGTCCATCACGTTCTTGATGTAGACTTTGTAGTCGGGACGCAGCGCTTCACCAAAGGCGACGGCCTTCGCAGCGATGACGTGCATCAGCGGGCCGCCCTGAATGCCGGGGAAGATCGCCGAATTCAGTTTCTTTGCGATGGCCTCGTCGTTCGTCAAGATCATGCCGCCGCGCGGACCGCGGAGAGTCTTGTGCGTCGTCGTCGTGACGACGTGGGCGTGCGGGAACGGGCTCGGGATGAGGCCAGCGGCCACAAGACCGGCGAAGTGCGCCATGTCGACCATGAATGTTGCGCCGACTTCATCGGCGATCGCGCGGAAGGCTGCGAAGTCGATCTTCCTCGGATAGGCCGAGCCGCCCGCGATGATGATGCGCGGCTTGTGCTCATGCGCGAGCTTCTTCACCTCGTCCATATCGATAAGGTGCGTGTCGGGCTTCACCATGTAATGGACGGCGTTGAACCACTTGCCGGACTGGTTGACCGGCGCACCGTGCGTCAAGTGTCCGCCGGCGGCAAGCGACAGGCCGAGGATCGTGTCACCCGGCTTTGCGAGGGCATTGAAGACGCCCTGGTTGGCCTGCGAACCGGAGTTCGGCTGCACGTTGGCGAAGCCGCAGTTGAAGAGCTTCTTGGCGCGGTCGATCGCGAGTTCTTCTGCGATGTCGACGTATTGGCAGCCGCCGTAATAGCGCTTGCCCGGATAGCCTTCGGCGTACTTGTTAGTCAGCACAGAACCCGCGGCGTCCAGGACGGCCTGGGAAACGATGTTCTCAGAAGCGATGAGCTCGATCTCGTGCTGCTGGCGCCCGAATTCCTTCTGGATCGCGGCGAAGACTTCCGGATCGGTCTCCGAAAGATGCGCCTTGAAGAAGCGCGACGTCTCAGAAGTTGCGGCGGCCGGTGCAGTCGACATGAGCTTTCCTCTGATTTTGGAAATATTTTTGTAGCGCTGGCGGGGACCCGTGAGCAACCCCGGCCGGACGCGGTTTCAATCATAGTACGGGCTTGGGCGCCAGGGCTCAACACCCCACCCGGGCGCGTAATATAAGCGCGGATGGGGCAATTGGCTCAAAGGGGTAGGTGTCCCCCGCTCCGCGTCCCTGCCCTATTCGGCGGCTTCGGCCAAGCTTTCCATCAGCGCCAGCGGGCACTGAGACCAAAGCTCGGTGAGGGCACTGACAAGATGATCCATGTCGGCGTCGGTATGCTGCGGCGACGGTGTCAGGCGAAGCCGCTCAGTGCCGCGCGGAACGGTCGGGTAGTTGATCGGCTGAACGTAGATGCCATAGCGATCGAGCAGAACGTCGGTCAGCGCCTTGCAGCGGACCGGATCAGCGACAAGCACCGGCACGATGTGGCTCGGGCCTGGAATGACGGGCAAGTCAGCGGCGGCGAGCTTACGCTTCAGCGTACGGGCACGTTCCTGATGCTGCGCGCGCTCGATGCTGCTCGACTTGAGGTGACGAATCGAAGCCACGGCGCCGGCCGCGATCGCGGGCGCGAGCGACGTCGTGAAGATGAAGCCCGGCGCGTAAGACCGGATGGCATCGCAGAGCGTTTTCGACGCGGCGACGTAGCCGCCCATGACGCCGAAGCCCTTCGCGAGCGTCCCGTTGATGATATCGACGCGGTGCATGACGTTATCGCGCTCGGCGACGCCGCCGCCGCGGGGACCGTAAAGTCCGACGGCGTGGACTTCATCGAGATAGGTCAATGCATTGTATTTCTTTGCGAGATCACAGACAGCCTCAATCGGCGCGACGTGACCGTCCATCGAGTACACGCTTTCGAAGGCGATGATCTTCGGCGTCCCACGCGGCACGGTTTTCAGCTTCGCTTCGAGATCGGCAAGATCGTTGTGCAGGAAGATCTGTTTCGGCCCGCGACCGTTGCGGATGCCGGCAATCATCGACGCGTGGTTCTTCTCGTCGGAAAAGATCACGCAGCCAGGAAAGAGGGTGGCAAGGGTCGAGAGCGCGGCTTCGTTGGCGACGAAGGCGGAAGTGAAAACGAGCGCGGCTTCCTTCCCGTGGAGATCGGCAAGCTCGTGCTCGAGCTCCACATGATAATGGGTGGTGCCAGCAATATTGCGCGTTCCGCCCGAACCCGCGCCAACCAGATCAATGGCTTCATGCATGGCGGCGAGCACCTTCGGATGCTGGCCCATGCCGAGATAATCGTTTGAACACCAGACGGTTATCGGCTTGGCTGCTTCACCGCTGATGACTTCGGCTTTGGGAAATGCGCCACGGCGGCGCTTCAAATCGGCGAAAACCCGGTAGCGACCCTCTTGCTTGACTGTATTCAGGGCGTCAGAGAGCTTCTGCTCATAATTCATCGTCTGGTTTCCGCTCCCAAAAGCACGACGTTCATTTTTTGGAGCCTTTTATGTACCTATGGACAACAAAGGACCAGTGCCGTTTCGTCGCGCAGAAGAATGAAATTTTAGTCAGCTTCAGGGACACCCATCCGCGACGCAAATTTTCCGCTACGCACCATTGCAGTTAGGCCGACGTACCACAATCGACCTTGAGGCGCATCAAACCATACCAAGGTATGTGCGGCATCCGAAAAATTTAATATGTGGCCGCGATCTCGCCGACGCCGTCCTTTTGATAGATATCGCGGCGGAACTGAACAACCCCGTCCTCTGTCGCCCAGGCGCTGATATAGACGAACAGCAATTGGACCGGTTTCTTCAGGCGGAGATCGAGAGTCCGGCCCGATTCTTTCATTTCAGCGATCCGATCGGCATCCCAGCCTTTCTGGCCAGCCAACAGCCAAGTCGCCAGATTTT
>CAYYDL010000775.1:0-3867 GCA_964470545.1 uncultured Hyphomicrobium sp.
CGCGGATCGCAAACGCCAGCTACGAGGCATACCTGAGCCGCTATACTCAGGCGTTGCAACTTCAGAAAGTCGAGATTCCTACTACGACGGCGCGCGTGCTGACGAGGGCGATTCCGCCGAACCAGCCGGGTTCACCCCGCGTCGCGTTGGTGCTGGCGCTGTCGTTCATTGCCGGCAGCACACTGGGAGTGTTAGGAGCATTCGGCGCTGAATACCTCGAAGCTCCGGTGCGCTCACGCTCACAGTTGGCCACTGCACTTGGGATCAGAACTTTTGGGCCCCTCCCGCTCAGCAAGATACGCACGAGCCTCTTTGGTCGCGATAAGGGTCTGCCCGTCGCACTCATCAATGACGCCGGTGGCGGCGCCGTCGCCGCCGAGAACGAACTTCGCAAAATTAAACTCGCCTTGAATCAGATCGATTCTCAAAAGCCCGCGCGCACCATAGGTGTCACGTCCCCGCATTTGCGAGACGGCAAAACCACGATCGCCTACAGTCTCGCTCTGCTGACTGCGCAAGCGGGCAGTCGAACGCTACTGATCGACGCGAATATGCATAACCCGACGCTGGCGCGCGCTTTCTGTGAACCCGGCTCCGACCTTCTTACGAAATTTCTCGATAGCGGTGAAAATTCCATCGTGGTCAAGCGACTTTCCGATCATCTGAGTTTCCTTGGCCAGCACGCGCTCGGCAATGGGGCGCACCCCGCTGACGTCTTAAGCTGCGATGCCATGCAGCGAGCGCTACAACGAGCACAAGAAAGCTTCGACTATATTTTTGTGGACCTTCCGGCAGCGCTGGATCACGTAGAGTCCCGCGCTATTGCGCCATTCTTGGATCGCATTCTCATCGTGACAAGCTGGGGCAGCCCGATCGGCGACCTGGAGCGGTGTCTGGAGAATGCAGATACGCTTTCAAATCGCGTCATGGGCATCGTTATCAACAAGTCACCCGATGTTCGATCCAAAGGTTTCGTTCGGCCAATGAAGCCTGCGGAAAAGCCGGCAATTGAAGCTGGCCAAGCGGTCGTGTGAGAGGTGCTGAGCTGCGGGTTCTCTGCTTCAACGATTTTTTCAGCGCCAATCTCGGCGACCGCCTACTCGGCCGTTGCCTGCATCATGCGCTGCGCCAGGAACTCGATTGTCACATCGACGGCTGGGATATTGATGGGAAGGGCGCACCGACGACGGAGAGTGCCGCTCCGATACGGTGGTCAGCAAAAAATTTAGCGCGTTCGCTCATGCCTCGCCCGCTCAAGACGCGGCTCAACGTTCGTCGCGCACGAAGCCGCCTGCTCTCGCAGTGGAAGGCCTCCGTCAACGGATCGCGGATCTCGGCTATCGTCGTCGGCGGCGGCCACCTGCTTACCGCAACGACAGAGTATTTTCCGGCGCGTCTTAATGCGGTCGCAGAGCTAGCTCGGGAGCTTGGCGTCGGCGTTCACGTCCATTCCGTCGGGGTTTCCCATCCAGACACATGGGAAACGGCTGCCGGTGAGGAGCTGCGCCGCTTCATTGGCGACGAGTCCGTTGCAAGCATCAGCGTCCGCGACGGTCAGTCAGCAGATTACCTCGCGGCCGCCGGGGTGCAGAAGGAAAATGTCCGTTTTGCGCTCGATCCTGGCTTTCTTGCCGCAAAAACTTTCAGAGTCGAAAAGCGACCGCCCGGGCAGCGTCTCCGTATCGGCCTTGGTATCATGTCTCCTGCGGTCGTCCAGACGATTCGCACTGCGCGATCAGGAATCGAGGATGATTTCTGGATCGCGGTCGCCAAGCACCTCGTCGCCGCTGGTGTGGACGTCAGCCTGTTCACGACGGGCGAGGCCGGCGACATCCGGACGGCGCACCGCATCGCCACCCGACTCGAAGAACACGGCGTAGCGCACGATCGTGGAGCCATCGTGCCAAAGGATGACTGCGCCCTCGTCGGCAGCATCGCTAGTTTCGATGCCATCGTCGCGCAGCGCTTACACGCATCGATTATTTCATACGCTCTCGGCGTCCCATCGGTGGGGCTCGGCTGGGAACCGAAGGTTCGCTCATTCTATCACCTGATCGAACGCCTTGAGTATTTTGTGGACGACCGCGATGCGCGGCCCCAAGACGTTTCCGCTCGGGCTCTGCAGACCGCTCGCTGCGAGCTTGATGAGGCACTGCGTAATCGGCATATCGAAACCTGCCAAGACGGCGTTCGATCCCTCGCCTCCTTGATCGCGAAAGGGCACTAGGGTGCGGATCGTCCATGTCCTTGCGGGCGAACACGGCAACCGCTGCGGTGTCCTCGACTATACGAAGAATCTCGTCGAGGCGCTCGAAGGGTTGGCGAACGATTCAGAATATGTGCTTGTGAAGCGGTGGACATTGAAGGAGACATTGCGCGTGGCGAGCACGCACCGCGGACATGTCATTCACGTGCAATATCCGAGTCTGCAGATGGGGAAAGGGCCTTGGTGGGTGCTTCTCGGCTGCCTCAGCAGGCGGACAGCCTTGACGCTGCATGAATTCCGAATTTTCAGCACAGCACGGAAGCTCTATTGCCTGCCTGCGGCCTTAACGGCGAAGCAGATTATATTCTCGAGCGCGGAAGAACGCCGTGCGTTCCTGTCCTGGTATCCTTTCGCATCGAAGGCGTGCACGGTCATCCCCGTCGGCAACAACATCCCGGTTCACTCTGTGCCCCAACAGAGCCGCGCGCGCCGGATGGTCTACTTCGGGCAGATCGGCGAGAACAAGGGACTAGAGTTGGTCATCGAAGCTGTGGCATCACTTCGCGCGCAAGGCTCGAAAATTCCGGTTGCATTCATCGGAGCCGTCGTTGACCCCTCTTCACCGATCGTCGGCCTCGTGGAAGAAAATGCAATCAAATACGCGATTGATCTTCGTCTGAACCTCAGTAGTGCCGAGGTCTCGCAGGAGCTGGCGCAGGCCTCTCACGCTTATCTACCTTTTCCAGATGGCATCACCGACAAGCGTGGCTCGGCGATGGCCTGCCTCAAGCATGGCGTGGCCGTTTTGACGACGCACTCCGAGCAGACGCCGGACTGGTTGCGTGCTGCGACGACCCATTGTGCTGGTCCACTCGAAGCCGCCAAGCACGTTATGGCGCCGGAGTTTCCCGCGATCGATGGCGAGGCTCTGTCCGCCGGCCTCGCGGAGCGGGAGTGGCCGGCTATCGCCAAACGTCACCTGGGCATCTACGAGAATCTGGCTCCTCGCCGTCGGAGCAGGCAAGCCGTCGGCGTCTATCGATCTGAATGAGCAAGTGAAAAAAAGAACACTCAATCAGGGATGCACGCTGTGACGTTCACGCGATGTTTGCTCTTGCCGACGCGCGCTGCGCTGGATTGGGGCTGGAAACACGACGAAGCGGCGCGAATTCATCCGCGGTCAGCGTCTCCTTTTTGAGGAGAAGCGCGACACCGGCTTGAAGATCAGCCGCTCTTCTACGTAGGACCGCTTGTGCCGTCTCATCCGCTTCCTCGATGAGGTTGCGAACGGCTACGTCGATTTCCCTCACGGTTGCCTCTGCCGCGACTCCGACCTGATCCTGGGGCAAGGAGAGGAATCCTGTCGATTTCGGCACATATGTCCGCTGACCGACGGTTGCATCCATTCCGAATTTCGTCGCCATCTCGATGGCAACTGCAGTTGCGCGTTGATGATCGTCAGCGGCGCCTGTCGATACATTGCCCTCGAAAATAAGTTGTTCCGATGCGCGCCCGCCGAGCAGCACAGCAAGGCGATTCTTCAGTTCGCTTATCGTAAGCAGGAATCGATCTTCCGTCGGCCGTTGCATCGTGTATCCGAGCGCACCGATGCCGCGAGGAATGATCGAGACCTTCTGGACTGGATCGACACCCGGCAGACT
>CAYYDL010000776.1:0-5359 GCA_964470545.1 uncultured Hyphomicrobium sp.
CTCGATCTTGCGGATCGCATGGAGAACCGTTGTGTGGTCGCGGCCGCCGAACCGGCGCCCGATTTCGGGCAACGAGCGGGCCGTCAGATGCTTCGCGAGGTACATGCCGATCTGGCGCGGCCAGACGACGGAACGGTGACGCCGCTGGGACAACAGATCGCCCTTCGAGACACCATAGTGGCGCGAGATGATCCGCAGGATATCCTCGATCTTGATCCGGCGCGGTTCAAGGTTCTGGACGAGATCGCGGATCACGGTCTCGGCGATATCGAGCGTGATCGGGGTCCGCATATATTGCCACGTCGCGTAACGCCGCGTGACCGCGCCTTCGAGTTCACGGCCGTTTTCCGTAAGGCGCAGCGCCAGAAGGTCAACGACATCTCGCGACAGCGAGAACGACGGATCGGCGGCTCGTTTCTCCGCCAGACGCTTCTCGAGCACCTTGAGCCGAAGCTCATGATCGAGCGGTTGCAATTCCGTTACCAAGCCGCGCTGCAGCCTCGACCGCATGCGCTCGTTAAGGCGCTCGATCTGGTTGGGTGCCCGGGCCGACGCGACGACCACCTGCTTCCCGCCATCAAGCAATGCATTGATGATGTGATCGAACTCCTGCTCGGTGCGCTCGCCCTGAAGGAATTCTAGATCGTCGATCAGCAGCATGTTGATGTTGCGGAAGCGTTCCTTGAAGGCCAGCGGATCGGAGGAACGAAGCGCCTCGACAAACTGATACCGGAAGCGTTCAGCGGTTAGATAGAGCACTTGCGCATTCGGTGCGCGCTTCTTCACTTCCCAGGCAATAGCGTGAAGAAGGTGGCTTTTGCCGAGACCGACGGCCGAGTGAATATAGAGTGGATTATACCCCGGGGCATCTGTCAGGACCGTTTCGGCAACCTGCGTTGCGCCCGCATGCGCCATGCGGTTCGATGCCCCGACAACAAAGCTGTCGAATGTATAGCGCGGATCGAGTGGAGACCCTTCGAGTCCGCCTGCGGACGTTCGCTGGACCGGCAGGACAGGTGCTCGGAACGCTGTCGCGGCCGGACGTTGAGGAAGCTCGGCCTGCGCGACGGGCGCGGGCGGCGCGAGCGCGGCATGCGGCGCATCGGCAGAACGCGCTTCACCCGATTTCTGCGGCACAGCCCCCGGCTGACGCCAGACGACCTCGACACGTTCGGCAGTCGCAAATTCGACGCGAGAGCACCTGAGAAGATGTTCCGAATAATGTTCCTGGATCCAGTTCCGCACGAACTTGACCGGTACCGAGACTTTGACGATCCGCCCGTCAAAGCTTTCGAATTCAAGACTCTTGAACCAGCTCGAATAGACCTCATCTCCGAGCTGGACTTTGAGCATCGCACGAACCTTCTGGCCGCGGCCCTCGACCGCGCCCGCCGGAGTCTCTGCGCTGTGCCCGTTTCCCGCGCCCTGAGACTCTGCCTTTTGTGCTGACTGCATCGTAATTTACTCCCGCTGATAACGCGGGACGCCAGCGGCGTCCCCCCTCTTCACCGTCAGGCATTGACCCTCTGCCCTCTGGTGCCGTGCCCTTCTCAATTTCCGCTAACCCTGCACCCAATCGAGCCCGGCAAACTTCCAGCCGGCGACGTGGCTGCGATGGTGGGTAGCGTCCAATGGTCCCTCAAAGCCCTCCATGACGTTTCGACAGTGGCAATATCCCGCCGCAGCCATTGCTTCTGCCGCCATCCGGCTGCGTCCGCCCGAGCGGCAAATAAAAAAAATCTCAGTCGTCTTCTCGACACCCTTTTCAGCAAACGCGGCGCTCAAACGCGCGCTAAAGTCCGGAACGATCCGGCTATCCGGAAACGTCTGCCATTCCATCAGCATGACATCCCGCCCGATGTTCGAGAGGTCTGGAATACCCACGAACGCCCATTCCGCCCGCGTGCGAACATCGACGAGAACAGCCGCCGGATCGCCTTGAAGACGCTTCCAAGTTTCGAGGACGGACACGTCCTCGACGCCAGAAGCCTCAGTCTTTTCCACGAGTTCCCCTCACGCACGACGCAAGTATTGATAAAGACCTACGCACTGCTTCTCTGGATATATCCGGAGAATCTCCGGTCGTACTCGGCATCAACCAAGCAACGCCGATTTAAAACGCAGGTCTTTATCCGTTTGACGATACGTTCACGGTCGCAAGATCTTGAAGGACCTGAACGCTACGCTCGCCCTACTGACATGTGCGAACGACCGCTTTACCCCGCTGCCATCCACTAGAAATTTACTAGCCCTTAACCTTCTTTTCGACAAGCGCCTCGAAGCACCGGCCGAAGCCCCGAACGGCAGCTTGAAGTTGTCCACAAGTATTGGTGAAAACGCGAGTCGGATCGCAACATCTGTGCATAAACACGCTGACTCTGTTCGCGTTTTTAAAGGTGCAATAGGCACGAGTTGCACCAACGCTACGTCCGTCACCCACGTGTCATTTTCCCTTGCCTGCGGCGAAAGACCAAAAGCGGATCTGGCACCATGAGGCAGCAATGACTCGCACGGACAGGCCGGATTCCAGAGGGTTAATGACGTTAAAAAAACAGCGGGCCCGAAATCGGGCCCGCTCTTGTGCGTGACGAATATGCAACGGGGAGGAAAATTGCCCCGCGTTATTCACAAGTACGTTATGCGGTCATCGCCTTGACACGCTGCGTCAGCCTCGAAACTTTCCGGCTCGCGGTCTTCTTGTGCATAACACCCTTTTGAGCGGTGCGAATGAGAAGGGGCTCCGCAGCTGCGAGAGCCGCGAGCGCCTTCGTACGATCCCCGGATTTGATGGCTTCCTCGACCGACCGAACCTCGGTCTTTACGCGCGAACGGCGGGCCTTGTTGATTTCAGTGCGGCGGATCATTTGGCGCGCGGCTTTCTTTGCCGACGACGTATTAGCCATAGGGTGTCCTTACGTTTGCTACGAATGCGCCGTCGCGGTCGCAAAATGCTAAGCGAGGCAGAGGGTTGAAGAAAGACTCGTCGGCCCGGGATTTTCGCTCCAGGCACGGTTTGCCGGGGGTATAGCCGCACGAAGGGCTGCGGTCAATGAAGCGCATACGGAAAAGCGCGAAATCCGGCGCAAGTTGTGGGTGCCGACGGCCGGTCGCAGCGCTTTATCTCCCCATTTGCGCTAAGCCGAACCGATCAGGGCCCCGGGATCCGGCCCACCCCCTCACAAAGGAGCGCTCGGGAGAATGTTGTCTTTGACGGGCTGGCTGTTTTCATTGGCGGCTGCAATTTGCGCGACGATCCTTGCGGCAGCCGCGGACCAACCGCATCTGCAGATGGCCGCCGCCGCCGGCGTCTGCATCGCCATCACGCTGATCGCCATCCGTGAACATCGAAAGCTTCAGGATGCCGGTGCACCGACCAATGCCATGGCCAGTTCCACCGCCCGCTATCTCGCGTTGGTCTGGGCATGGGCAGGACTGACGCTGCTGATCACCTACCTCTTCATCATCGACAAGCACTGGCCCGAATGGTGGCAATTCTTCATCGGCTTGTCCTTCGCAGCCGTCGCGAGCCTGGCCTTCGCCGCGTTGCTCGACCGTGACCGCGCGGCCGGGCGCGCCGACGATACCCTTGTCAAAGTCGGACGCGTACTCGTTCAGGCGCAATTGATCGGCATGGTGGCAGGTATTATTAGCCTGTTCGTCGACAATAAATTCCCGCGCGCCGCGAACCATGCCGACTGGGCTGGCTGCAACATCTTCTTTTTCGGCGCCCTCGCTATCGCCGTGATCAGTCTGGATGCTTTACGCTCGCGCCCGTCCGTGTGATGCAGGGCGTCGACTTCTTGCAAATGAGGGATCTTCCGCCGAGATGACTTTGCGCCCGTCGCTTTCCTGGCTGCTTCTGACCCTCGCCGCCGCTCTCCTCGCCATGTTCCTCGCCGCACGCTCGTTTCAAAAGGTCGAGTCGGCGATTGCAGCTGCCGTCTTCGCCATCGTCTTGTGTGCAACAGCGCTCCGCACGAACGCTCCAGCCTGGCGCCAGGCTGCGGCAAGATCCGAAAGGGCAATCGCTGCACGCGAAGCACTGCGCGCTAATCTGTTTTTGATCATGCTGGCGTTTCTCTGGTGCGGCTTGGCATTTTATGCCGTTTACCTCGGCACCCACGTTCGCTGGCAGCATGGGTGGGAATATGGATCGGCCTGTATTCTGATCGGGGGCCTCTACGCCTATTTCGCGAGGCGACTTGCAAATCCAGGTGACACCCTCGCGCATCCGTCCGCGATTGACCGCATGGCAAGGATCGCGGGCTATCAGGCGGTCTTGATCGGCATCGGCCTCGTCTGGCTCATCGGTGCCGGAAAGCTCGTCACGCACAAAGGCGACTGGGCCGCCAACCATCTCTTCCTCGCCGGCGGCTTCGCGATCATGTTCATCAGTGTTCTGCTCATCAAGACGAACATCGCGCTCAGCGAACGCCCGGTCGCAAGCTCAAGCAGCTGACGCGCGAGCTAGCGCTGGCAGCGAGGACAATAAAACGTTGCGCGGCCGGCATGAACCGCACGCCTTATCGTGCCGCCACATCCGGGGTTAAGGCACGTCTGACCCGCGCGATTGTAGACGGCGAACCGCTCTTGAAATGCCCCCTTCTTCCCGTTGGCATTCCGATAATCGCGCAACGTCGAGCCGCCCGCTTCGATGGCGCTCGCCAACACCGTCTTGATCGCATCGACGAGCTTCTTCGCCTTCTCCGTAGCGTGGCCACCACGACTGGCGAGCGTCTTGGCGGCGCGATCCGGCGAAAGTCCCGCCTGGAACAGCGCTTCAGAGACGTAGATATTTCCGAGCCCGGCGACGACGTGCTGATCCATCAAAAAGGCTTTCAGATTGACCTTCTTTCCCATCGCCCGCCGCGCCAGGTACTCCGCCGTCAATTCCCCGCTGAGGGGTTCGGCACCGAGATCGCGAAAAAGCGGATGCTCCGAGCGCTCTGCGTGCGGCATCATGACCATGAATCCGAAACGCCGTGGATCGTTGTAGATCACCCGCGTTCCGTCCGAGAGACTGAGCACGATGTGATCATGCGCGGGATCGGGGCCTGTCTCATGAACGTATTCACCGGGCTGCTCGGCCAAGCCATGGTGGAGGACCGTAAAGCGGCCTGTCATGCCGAGGTGCATGACGAGATCTTCCCCGCCGGAGAGACCCGCAATCAGATATTTCGCGCGTCGGTCGAGCCGGGTGATCTTCTGTCCGACGAGCCGCTCGCGGAAATGCTCCGGCAACGGAAACCTGAGATCCGGCCGCCGCGCGTCGAGCCCGCTGACGCGGCTTCCGACCAGCACGGGTGCAAGCCCTCGCCGCACGGTTTCGACCTCCGGAAGCTCGGGCATAAGGGGTAAA